>JBDSYI010000298.1:0-7548 GCA_039925745.1 Casimicrobium sp.
AAGAATTCCACGCTGGCCAAGGGTGCCAAGGCGAATCACCTGGCGTATCTGGGCGATGCCACGGTGGGTGAGCGTGTGAACTATGGCGCGGGCAGTATTACCGCCAACTACGACGGCGCGAACAAGCACCGTACGGTGATCGAGGCAGATGTTCATATTGGATCGAACTGCGTGCTAGTAGCGCCGGTGACCATTGGTGCAGGCGGAACGATCGCTGGCGGCAGCACGATTACCAAGAGCACGCCGGCGGCAACGCTCACCGTGGCGCGCGGCAAACAGGTGACGATTACGAAGTGGCAGCGGGCGAAAAAAACCTGACCACTTCGCTCAAATCTGTTGTGGAATCATCCAGCAGCTTTGACGTGAAATCGCCACTGTATGGGGGATAGATCGAATATTTGACAATAATCGACTATTGCAATAAATCAGCTATAGCCCTTATGCAGATGAACTTTCAGAGAAAAGTTGACTACGTCAATTCTGCTCAATCGCACCTGAAATCAGGCCCACATCGCCAAAAAAATGATCAGCGCGTCGGCGGCGTATCCGGCATCACAACCAGAATTGCTGCCTTGGGTCGTGCCAGCGAAATCATCGCCACACCGGCGAGCACCAGTCCCGCGCCGACCAATTGCATCGCTGAGATATCTTCGCCGAGAAAGATCGCGCCAAGAAAAATGGTCACCACCGGGCCAATCGTGCCAATCATCGACGCATCACTGGCGCCGATTCGTTTCAATGCCTCAGCCATCATCCACACCGGCAGCGCTGTCGAGAACACCGCGAGGCACACGCTATACGCGTAAATCTGCATCGGCAGATCAAGTGCCGACAATGGCCGCATGATGAAAAACTGCGTCATGACGAATACCGTCGCGACCAGCATCATGTACGCTGTAAATCGTGTGCTGCCAATGCGCCGCGTGAGCCCGGTGCCCACCATCATGTAGACGGCATAACAAAGCGCGCTTGCCAACACCAGCGCCGTACCCGTAATGAGCGCTTTGGTGTCATTGGTGATCACCAGATCATGCCAATACGCCAATCCCAGTCCGACGTATGACACGAGCAAAGCCAGCGCTACCCGTCGCGAAATCGGCTTCGCCAAAAACAGCGCTGAGAGCACCACAACGATGGTCGGATTGGTAAATAGAATCAGCCGCTCTAAACCCGCGCTAATGAATTGCAATCCGAAAAAATCGAAAAAACTCGACAGGTAGTAGCCGATAAAACCAAGGAACACAATCATTCCCCAATCGCGGCGCTGCATTGGCACAGGGGCTGCGCCCTTACTCTCGCGCTGCGACCACCACGCCATCAGCAAAAAAAACGGAAGCGAAAATATCATGCGCAACGCGAGTAGCGTCACCGCGTCCAGTCCCGGATGCGCAGCGTAGGCGAGCTTGATGAAGATGGCTTTGGCAGCGAAGCCGAACTGCGCGGCGGCGGCGAAGAGCGCGCCCGCAGAGACTGCCGATTTGATAGATGACACTTCGTCATTCTAGGCTGCTGATATTGCACTCAGGGCGCAGCGCGCACATCCGATAATCACAAAGATGCAATTTTCGAAACGAACCATCGGCATCGCCGCAGCGATCATCACGGTCACCATCTGGACCAGTTTCATCATCATCGCACGCGCAATGTCGCATCGCACGCTGACGCCATTTGACATCGCGTTCGTGCGCATGATCGGCGCGGGCATCGTTATGCTGCCCTGGGGTTGGTGGTGGGTGCGCAATCAGACGAAAGTGAGCCTCGGTACCGACAAACAACCAGCGCGCGGCTGGCTCGGCCTGTCACCCTATCCGTGGCGTTTGACTGCGACCATCGGTATTCCGGCCGCGCTCCTTTACGCGGTCTTTGTCTACAGCGGTTTTATGTTTGCGCCCGCCGCGCACGGCTCGGTGCTGCTACCCGGAATGCTGCCGCTCTGGACCACGCTGCTCGCGTTTGCGATGATCGGCACACCAATCAATGGCCGCCGCTGGTTCGGACTGGGGCTGATCATCGTTGGCGGGTTGCTGGTCGGCGGATTGAGCTTGCTGCACGCCTTCGATGGCGGCGACATCTGGAAGGGTGACCTGCTTTTTTTGGCCGCCTCGTTCTCATGGAGCTACTACACCGTGATGACGCGCAAACATAGCCTCGCCGCGATTCCGGCGACCATCGCGGTTAGCGTATTCGCGGTGTTTACGTTTGTGCCGGCGTACCTGGTGCTCGCCGTCACTGGCGTGATCGTCAGCCATTTACGCGAAGCGCCATGGAGTGAGATCCTGTTTCAGGGGCTGGTGCAGGGCGTCGGCTCGGTGGTGATTTCCGGCATTACGTTTGTGCGCATGGTGGAGACGTTTGGACCGGTCCGCTCGACGATGATTACTGCAGTCGTACCCAGTCTCTCGGCGCTCGGCGCAGTGATTTTTCTCGGTGAGCCGTTGTACTGGAATTTGCTTTTGGGGCTCGCGCTGGCGACCGTCGGAATTGTGTTTGGTGTGCGTTCGGTGACACCAGTCGCCGCAAGCGCCTTACCTGTGGCTCGCTGATGTTGCGCTGAGCTGCAAAGCGAGCGATGCATAGCCCGTTTGCTGTAAGCTTTCGTCTATGGGTTATTCGCAGAACCCATGAGCGATGTGATTTTTTCCACGTCGCTTCCGACGGTGTCTCGTCCAATCTGCAACACTCTCTGCCAGTAACTGGCACGAAAGGTTTTTGATGGACACCGCAACACCTCAACCCTCATCCCCACCCTCCGCCGTCTTCTCGCGTCTCGTCGGGACGACTGATGCGCCGGCGTTTGTTGATGTACGCAAAGCGGAAGATTTCGCCGCGAGCGAGTATTTCATTCCCGGAGCACTACGTTGGAACTATGTCGCCGGCGACTCGCCGCCTGCTGAGCTGACCGACGCATCGTCGGTCGTTGCTTATTGCGTTCACGGCCACAACGTCAGCATGACCGGCGCCCAGAAATTGCGCGAACGATCTGTCAACGCCACCTTCCTCGAAGGTGGCTTGCACCAATGGATGGAAACCGACGCGCCACGCGTGAAGAAGCGTCCTGATCTCGGTGTGACCGGAGATGCTGTCAGCCGTTGGGTTACGCGCTCGCGCCCTAAGATTGATCGCATCGCTTGCCCCTGGCTGGTACGGCGTTTCATCGATCCGCGCGCAGAGTTTTTCTACCTGCCGCCGAGTGAAGTATTTGCTTTCGCCAAAACCAACAACGCGGTCGCCTACGACATTCCCGGCGCGCCTCTGGAGCATGCGGGGCCGCTGTGCTCGTTCGACAACTTCATGCGAGCTTTTGAACTGACGAGCCCCGCTCTCGATCGTCTCGCCAGCATCGTGCGCGGAGCCGATACCGATGCGCTGAATCTCGCTGCGCAGAGCGCGGGGCTGCTTGCCATCTCGCTCGGCTTCTCGAAAAACATTCAGGACGACCACGCGATGCTTGAGGCGATGATTCCTGTGTACGACGCGCTATATCGCTGGCTGCTCGACGCCACCGACGAGAAACACAACTGGAAACAGGCATGAGCGACAAACCACTGTCTGCGCCAAAAATGCCGACGCCTGGAGAAGCCTTGCGCTTCTGGTTGAAGCTCGGCTTCATCTCGTTCGGCGGCCCTGCGGGGCAGATCGCCATCATGCGTCAAGAGCTGGTGGAACGTTATCGCTGGATTAGCGAAAAGCGTTTTCTGCATGCGCTCAATTACTGCATGCTGTTGCCCGGCCCTGAGGCGCAACAGCTCGCCACCTACATCGGCTGGCTCATGCATCGTAGTTGGGGCGGCATCATTGCTGGCGGGCTCTTCGTGTTGCCCGGTGCGATCGTCATGATGGCGCTGGCGTGGGGCTATCTTACGTTCGGCGATACGACAATTTTGCAAGCCGTGCTGTGGGGCATCAAGCCGGCGGTGGTCGCGCTGGTGCTGTTCGCCGTGTATCGCATCGCCAGCAAATCACTCAATCACGCGGTGTGGTGGGCGCTGGCGGTTGCCTCGTTTGTCGCGGTGACGTTCCTGAAAATCGGTTTTCCCTGGGTCGTCGCGGGCGCAGCCCTTGTCGGCTGGATCACAGGTGAGCTACGCCCAAAATGGATCAGCGGTGACCACGGCGGTAGCAAAGCCAAATTGCATTCGCCCGCTGTCATTGATGACGATACGCCGACGCCGGAGCATGCGCGTTTTTCATGGCGGCATTCGCTGGTGCTGCTCGCGATATTCATCGCGCTCGGTGCGATGGCGTATGCGCTGCTCATCCAAATGGGCAACAAAACGCTCACTGACATGGCGGAATTTTTCACCTCTGCCGCGCTGGTGACTTTCGGAGGTGCATACGCCGTGTTGCCGTACGTGACGCAGGCCGCCGTGGAGCACTATCACTGGCTGACGACCGCGCAGATGATGGACGGACTCGCGCTGGGCGAAACCACGCCGGGCCCGCTGATCCTGGTCCTCACGTTCGTTGGCTATCTCGGCGGCGTGAAAAACGCGATGGCAAATTCTCCGTTAGCGAGCGGCGTTCTTGCCGCCAGTGTCGTCACGTTCTTCACCTTTTTGCCGAGCTTCATGATGATTTTTGTGGGCGCGCCATTCATCGAAGGCACGCGTCGCTCGCTCAAGCTGCATGCACCTCTCACGGGCATCACTGCAGCGGTCGTGGGCGTGATCGCATCACTCGCCGTATTTTTTGCGCAGCACACGTTTTGGCCGAATGGATTCAACGGCACGTTGGATTGGTTCTCGATGGTGATCGCGGTCGCCGCGCTGATCGCGTTCGTCAAATTCAAGCGCGGCGCGATGGAGACTATATTGGTGTGCGCGGCGTTAGGGCTGGCAGCTAAATTGCTGTTACCGTAGCTGTAGGGCGGGTAGCACCCACCCTAACAGAAGAAATCAGAGGCTACGCTCCCGGCCAACTCACCCATCCAAAATGTCCCGCTGTGAGAATCGCAATGCCAAACGCAATGCGATACCAGGCAAAGGATTTGAGCGAGTGATTAGCGATGAAGTTGATCAACCACTTGATCACCAACAGCGCCACGATGAACGACACCACCGTTCCCACGGCGAAGGCAGGGATGTCGGCGGACGACAACAGCGCCCGCTCTTTGTAGAGTGAATACAAGCTGGCTGCAACGAGTGTTGGAACACCAAGAAAAAACGAAAACTCCGTGGCTGTACGACGCGACAATCCAAACAACATCCCGCCAATCAGCGTAGAGCCCGAGCGCGACATGCCGGGAAACAAGCCGAAGCATTGCGCGAATCCAATCTTCAGTGCGTCAAAGGCACTCATCGAATCAACATCACGAACGCGGGCGCGAGACTCGCGCAGTTCGCGCGGGCTGTCGCGCTCGATCCACAAAATAACGAGCGCACCGATGATTGACGCCGCCGCCACACCATAGGCGTTAAACAGCACGGCTTTGATCGCCTTGTTGAAGAGCAGTCCGAGAACCGCCACTGGTAAGAACGCAATGAACAGATTGATGAAAAAGCGCTGACCATTGCCGCGATGATTCACGTTTGCGAGCGCTGAGAAAAAGCGTTCGCGGTACGCCCACACCACCGCAAATATCGCGCCGATCTGAATAGCGATTTCGAACACTTTGCCGCGTTCATCATGCACCCCAAGCAACGATCCCGCAACGATCAAATGCCCCGTGCTGGAAATTGGCAAAAACTCGGTCGCACCTTCGACGATGCCCATGATCGTCGCATCAAATAAATTCAAGACATATCCCCGTAGTTTCGGAAGTCGACGCGAACATGGCTATGTTCGACGCAAGCAGCGATGTTAGCTGGCGGGCACGCAGAAACTGACACCCTCACCGTCCCATCCTTGCGCCACGAACGCGTTGTACGTTGACACACTTGTAGTGAATCGGTGATTGGGGTCGTCGGGGAATCGAACTGCGCCGCGAAACAGTCGGTAGACCGGGAGCAAGCCGCTGCCACAGAAACCGCCCACGCCGGTAACAACCGGAATGAATGCGTATGAATCGACGCCCTCGTTTTGGGCGAACCCCGGCGCCGCACTTTGCGTCGGATTCTGGTTCGCGAGAGCCACGAGATCACTGTCGAGCAACGTATAGAAATGGCTACCGCGTGTCGCATTGCGAGCGACATGGTCGAAGTAGACCCGCGTGATGCTGCGTGTGCCCGCCTGCTGCGTCGCATAGACAAGAAACGACCCACCGGTGCGAGCCCAGTCGGACGCGGCGTCAAGCGTTGCTTTGTCGCTATCGCGCGACGTGATGAAGTAATAGTCCAGTGGGGCGTAACGATACTCAACCATTACGCGCTTGCCAGCTACTGGCGCGGCAGCGTTTCCGGTGCCGGAGAGTGTCACCACCGTGCTTGAAGGCGTTGCGTTGTGAGCAATGGTTAGTGTCCCGCTACGGGCACCCGAGTTGGTGGGCATGAAGCGCGCTGTGGCCAGGCACGACGCACCGGGAGACAACGCCGAACCGGCATTGCAAGTCGTGGAGAGCAGCGAGAAATCGCTGCCGGAAACGATGGTGTGGTTGACGAATAATGTCGCACTACCGGTATTGCTGAGGGTGATGCTTTGGCCGATACTGCTCGAACCGACGTTGGTGTCGGCGAAGGCGAGCGCGGTCGTCGTTACCGAAGCCACTGGCGAAGCCGGCGCGCCGGCGGGTGCTCCGTACAGTGATCGGCAGCCCGCAATGTCGTCGGTCTGGAGCACGGTCAACGACGTGTAAGAAGTCGACGGATCGGGCGCAGTGTTGGGCCCTGACATCACGGCACCTTCCTGATTGGAATGCTTAAGTCCCAAAAAATGTCCGACTTCGTGCGACAACGTCGCGTCGAGATTCGGATTGAACTGGGAATTGATCACCATATCGGCTTCGTCGATGGTGAGGGTGCTGCCCGTAAAGCCGCTAGCTCCGGCGTAGGTGACGCCGGTGGTATTGCCTGACAGCGCCCCCCAAGAAATGACGTTGACGCCATCGCGCGCATTGTTGGCCAGGCTCGCTGCACTGTTGGACGGGCCGTCGTAGACAAACTGAATGTTGCAGACGGCAGACCATCGATTCATCGCGGCCTGAATGCGCTCGACCGCAGTCGAGGCGCTCGCTACGATTGACGCGGGCCGACTGGCGTCGTTATAGCGCCAGCGCACCGTGCGCCCACTCCAGCCATTCCAGCCGAACGAAAGGTACTTTTGCACATCGTCGGAGTCAGTCGAATCGCTTCGCAGAATGATGTGGAAATCATTGTTGCGAACGCCTGAAGCGACGAAAGGAGTGGTCTCGCCAGACGGCGCTGCGCGAACAGGTGCGTTGATGGAGAGGAGGGTACAGCCGAGCGTCAGGCAGACACGTATGCAACAGTTTGAAAGCGAACGCATTGGGAGACACCCTTTTAAAACAACCACCGTGTCATGACGACACTTCGCCCCCCGTTGCCCCAACATTATCATGCGTCAGGGACGCCGCAAAGGCTTCTACCCGAACAGTCCGCCGCCCTTGCCACCCATGGCGCTCTGCATCACGCCACCGAGAATGTCTTGCATCAT
>JBDSYI010000299.1:0-8924 GCA_039925745.1 Casimicrobium sp.
GAGATTCAGCAGCTGCAGAAGCGCCTGGGTATCACGACGGTGTACGTCACGCATGACCAGGAAGAGGCGATGGCGATCTCCGACCGTATCGCGGTCATGGATCGTGGCTCCATTGTGCAAATTGCCAGCGCAGAGGACTTGTACGACCGACCGAGCAATGAATTTGTGGCGCGCTTCATCGGTCGCACCAATCTGTTTGACGGGAAATTGCGAGATGTCACGCACGGTCGAATCGAGGTTGAAGTTTTGGGCCAAGCGATCGCCGCCAGCACGGTGCCTGCCGGCTTGCGTACGGGGGATGCGGTGCGTGTGATGATTCGTCCTGAGCGCATCGCGCTTTCTGCCCAGAATGTGAGTGGCGTCGACGCTAAAGTAATGAACCGCACGTTTCTCGGTGAGAAAACTGAGTACCACCTTTCGGTCGGAGATCAGGTCGTTCAGGCAACGTTATATGGGCAGGGTAAACAGTCGGCCTTCGCGGCTGGTGATTCCGTGCAAATTGTCCTTCCGGCCGACGGCATTCACTTGATGAAACCATGATCAGATTTTCAACGCTTACTATCTGGCGCAATTGCGTCGCTTCCACCGTAATGTTGTTCGCGGCTTGCGCTTTTGCGCAAAGTGGTGAACAGGCATTGCACGGTGCCGATGGCATTTTCGTGTCGCCTGACGCGGCCATTGTTTGGGCGGTGCTCAAAGCGCCGACGGGCGACAAGGCGACGGTATGGTTCCGGGTAGTGAACTCAACACGAAAATTCAGCTACGTCAGTGTTGACGGGGTCGATCCGTTCACGAAGAAACGCGAACGCATTGAACCGGGCGTCGCGCTTAAAGCGGAGGCACACCTGCAATCGGATCGCGACTCCTTCAGCGATCTACCGAGCCGCGAAGTGCATTTCTATAAGTCTGAGGGCGACTGGAAAGCCGACAAAGCCGCGATGACCGTCTACTACCTCGGCGTTCCCGACACAACGCCCGAGTTCTCCACGCGCGCAGCGCTGGACGACTATTTAAAAACGGTTAAATTGGTGGCTCACCCAGTGGTGGCTCCGAAAGCCCCGTAGTCTTCGGCTTCAGCCCTTCATTGATACAAATCGCGACTGGCATTTGTCATTCAGCATTTCGATGAAAGAACCGTTCTATGGGGGCTGGCGCGATTTTTAATGGGAAGTCGAGTAATCAACAAATCAAGCGCTAGCCCCAGTGCGGCTGTCGATCTAGCGTAAAGCTGATAGCGAAATCGTCGCGTTTTTTCGAGCCCAGACGCAAAACGAATGTCGATCCGCTGTGCTCTAAGAGCTTCCTCGTGCGATCAATTCGAACCCGAGATCAATCGTTTCGGGCGGTACATCCTCGTTAGAAAAACGGCGCAAGAGGTGCTCAGCGGTCGCCGCGCCGATTTCTGCTTTGGGCGGGCGAATCGTGGACAAACTGGGTAGGCTGTGCGCCGCAAAATCCAGATCGCCAAAACCAATCAATGCAAGGTCTTGCGGAATGCGAATGCCTTGACGCTGGCAGTGAAATAACCCGCCAAGCATTAGCGCGTCGTTAGAAAAGAATACCCCATCCACGTCGGGATGAGCCACGATCAGGGCTTCCAGCGCATTCATCCCTTGCTCGATGTTTGCACGGCCCTTCGGCCCGGCGATGATGGCGGCCCGCGAAGTAGTCTCGCGAATCACCTCTGCAAAACCGTCGCATCGTTGCGCTGCGCGACGATCGCGATCCAGTGCAGCGCCGATGCAGGCGATTTTTGTTTTGCCTCGTGTCAACAAATGTTGCGCTGCGGCCCTGCCCACTGCCCGATGCGAAAAGCCGACAAGGGTATCTATTGGATTGTCGCCCATCTCCCACATTTCAACGATGGGGACTTCGGCGCCAAGCAATCGCTTAAGCGCACTTCGGGAGTGGGATTGCCCCGTCAACACTATTGCCGCTGGTGACCACGATAAGAATGAGTTGATAATCGCCTCTTCGCGCTCTAGCGAGTAATCGCTGTTGCCGAGCATGATCTGGTATCCCTCTGATTCAAAGCGCGCAGCCATAGCCTCGATCGTGGCAGAGAAGAAGGAGTTGCTGAGTGAGGGGACGATGACGCAGATCGTTCGCGTGCGCGACGTGGCCAGTCCGCCGGCCATCACATTGGGTACATAGCCGAGCTGTTCAATGGCTGCATCGACCTGCGCGCGCAGCGTTTTTGAAACAGACGTTGGGTTGCTCAAGGTGCGCGATACCGTCGACGTCGAGACGCCAGCGATGCGGGCGACGTCAGCCATCTGCGCACGACCGGTCTTTCGCCGCGTTGTAATACTGTTGCTTGAGTTGTCATCGCTCATGGAGGTTGCCAATCAAGTGCCCTGACAGTAACAGTAACGCATGCAAGCGCTTGCAAAAAATGAATATCCAGTGTTTAAAATCATAATTTATGTACTATATTCCCGTTTATAGTTAATTTGCAAGCGCTGTCATTCGTTGTTTGACATCGATCGTATGCAGTGCGAGCGAACTACCGGCGACAACTGTGTGGGTGCAATGTGACAAGCACTTTTGTACCTCAGGTTTCGGCATGTGCCGCGATAAGTATTCAACAGTAGAAATCAAAAAACCGCGCGTCTTTAGCAGGCGCACAACGTCAGAAGGAACGCAGTGGCAAGTGTCAGTCTTCGCAAGCTCGTCAAATATTACGGCGACACCCTGATCGTGCGCGGCGTCGATCTTGAAATTGCGCACAACGAATTTGTAGCGTTAGTCGGCCCATCCGGGTGCGGTAAGAGCACCACGCTTCGCATGATCGCAGGCCTGGAAGATATCAGCGACGGTGAGATTCTGATTGACGACGAAATCGTCAATGAGCTTGAGCCCAAAAATCGCGATATCGCGATGGTGTTTCAGGACTACGCGCTGTATCCGCACATGAGTGTGCTGGAGAACATGTCGTTTGGATTGTCCGTGCAGAAAGTGCCAAAGGCAGAAATCGCCGAACGAGTGCGAGTCGCTGCGGAGATTTTGAACATCACCGATTTGCTGCAACGTAAGCCAAAGCAACTTTCCGGCGGTCAACGGCAGCGCGTTGCGATGGGCCGCGCTATCGTGCGTCGCCCCAAAGTCTTTTTGTTTGATGAACCCCTGTCTAACCTGGACGCCAAGCTGCGCGTACAGATGCGCACGGAGATCAAAAAACTGCACCGACGCGTGGCCACCACGGTGGTGTATGTGACTCACGATCAGGTCGAGGCGATGACGCTGGCCGACAAAATCGTTGTGATGCGTGGCGGCGTGATTGAGCAGGCGGGTACGCCAGACCAGGTTTACAACCAGCCGTCATCGGTCTTTGTCGCGGGCTTCATCGGTTCGCCGACCATGAACTTTATTAAGGGTCGCGTAGGCATCGATGCCAAGGCAGTCGTGCTGAACGACAACGGCCGCGACACGATGCTGATGCTGTCACCCGCTCAGACGCAACGCTATTTGGCGCGAGCGGACACCGAGGTCATCGTCGGTATTCGGCCAGAGCATTTCGCACCTGCGTCTGCAACGAATGTAAATGGTGGGCAGATCACGGCGCGTGTCGATGTGATTGAACCGCTGGGTTCTGACACGCTCGTGTTTTTTACCGTGGCTGGTTCTGAGGTCATCGCACGCGTGCCACCGTCGACGCCTGCGGCTTCAGGTCATGACATCGCACTCGCGATTGACGTGACGCAAATTCATCTGTTTGACCCCGTGACCGAAAAAGTGATTTGACGTGTTGCAAGTTGGTCTGATTGGCTATGGATTGTGGGGCAAGCATCATGCTCACGCAATTGCCAACGCCAACGGAATGACGCTGGCCGCGATTGCCTGCGCTTCCGATCAGACTGCACAAACTGCACGAGAGGATTATCCGGGCACGAATGTTGTCAAAGGCTACGAGAACTTGCTGGCGATGCCGCACATCGACGCCGTGTCGATTGTGGCCCCCAACTATCAACATACCGACATGACCATCGCTGCGCTCAACGCTGGCAAGAACGTGTTGCTGGAAAAGCCGATGGCGTGTTCGGCGGTGGATTGTGATCGCATGATCGCCGCGGCGCAGGCCAATGAGCGCACGATTTCCGTCGTTCACCAATTCCGGCTATCGACTCAATGGGGTCAATTAAAGCAGTGGATCGACGATGGTGAAATTGGCGATCCGCTGTACGCGAACGTAAGTTTGTTTCGCTTTCCCTACCGCCCCGGTTCGGGTGGCTGGCGGTACGATCAGGCGAAAGTGGGTTCATGGATTCTGGAGGAGCCCGTTCATTTTTACGATACCGTGATGTGGTACTTCGAGCGCTTCGGTGATCCGGTGTCCGTCAGCGCCGCGGGCAACTCGCGAACCGCTACCAACGGCTTGAATGAAAACTTCAGCAGTATTTTGCGATGGCCCAATGGAGCGTACGCGACGATCACGCAAACCTTGTCCGGGTTCGAAAATCATCAGGTGTTTGAGGTGGTCGGCACCGAAGGCTCGATTCGCACCTGGTGGTCCGGCGTCACCGACCGAACCCTGCATCCTATGTTTGAGATCAAGCTTAAACGTAAGGGCAGCAGGGCGTGCGAAACGGTAACCATTGGCCCTTCTGGCGAGGTCTACGAGTTGGCCGAAACGTATCGCCGAATCGGCGCTGCATTTGCCAACAAGACGCCACTGGTTTCTGCGCAAGAAGCGCGGAAACGCATCATCGTTTGCATTGAGGCGGAGCGATCGCTCGCCGAAGGCAAAGAAGTCCCATTGATATTTCACTAGCACCGTGTCGTGAGTACGTAGATTGAAAACCAAAGGAGAGAACCATGTCGAAGACGTTAACTAGAAACCCCATTGGACGCGCGCTTCAGATTGCAGTCGGCGCCGTTTGCCTGGCCGCATTGAGTGCGGGCCCAGCCCACGCAGAGCAGAAAAAAATCAGCTTTTTAACCTGGAACATTTCGGATCAAGCGGATCTGTTCAAAGAATGGATCGCTGAGTTCAAAAAGATCCGGCCCGACGTCGATGTCGAATGGCTGGATAAAAAAGGCACCGAGTTCCCTCCCTATTACCAGACGCAGGTGATTGCAGGCACGCCACCGGATATTGTCAACACGCAGGGGGGCCTGTGGCTCGAATACGCAGCAGCGGGCGGCTTGGTGGACATCACACCGTACCTGGCTAAAGACCCAGATGTGCGGAAGCGTTTTAACGCGGACTACCTGTCCAACTGGGTGTACGGTGGCAAAAATTACATGTTGCCGTTTTACATCAGCAAGTCGCTGCTGTTTTACAACAAGACAATGTTTAAGGAGGCAGGCCTAAGCGGCGAGCCGAAGAACTTTGAAGAGATCATGCAGTACGCCGAAAAAATGGCGAAGGGAGAAAAGACCGGCCTCGTGACACTCAATTTCGACTGGCTTTATTGGCCCTTTTTCAAGATGAATGGTGTCGAGCTGTTGACGCCTGACTTGAAGAAGGCGGCGTTCAACACACCGAAGGCCGTGAAAGCTCTGGAAGAACTGACCAAGGCGACGGCCAACGGTGGCATTAACAAGGTATCCTGGACGGGTCGCTGGGTCGAGCCGAATGGTGCGTTCGCCGCAGGCAACGTTGGCATGCTGCATGCGCATTCACCGGCGTTCTTCTTTGTCAAAGGCCAAGGTTCATGGGTCAATGCCGATACGCTTGGCGTAATGAATATTCCTGGCGGATGGGCGACTCCCAACGCGCACGGATGGGGAATCTCGAAGGGTTCGAAGCATCCTGACATCGCGTGGGAATTTATGAAATTTATTACCAGTGATAAATCAACCCAAGAATTTAGCAAGCGCCGCAAAGTGTTGACCGCCAACATTGCCTCAGACAAAGTCACACTGGACGCGATGAAAAAGGACGACCCACTCGCCGCGTCCGTATTGCAGACGCAGATACAGAATACCGACAAATTAACAGGCAACTGGCCGCTCGCAAACGACTCGCGTGTGAAGGACGCGTTCTACACGGAGATTCAGAATGCCGTGTTGGGTCGCAAGACCGCTGCCGCTGCGCTAAAGGACGCTGAAGTCAAAGTTAACCGCGTACTTGGCGGACGTTAATAACGACTCCATGAAGCTACGGATTAGCGAATTTCGAATGCAATGAAATAGATCGATGGCAACAGACGTTCTCACAAGCGTGGCGCAAAATCCATCCCGCAACCCACCCGGAAAGTCCGGCGGTGCGGGCATGAGTCGTAAGCGAAAGCGCGAATTGATTCTGGTGTGGGCATTTTTATTGCCGTCGCTTGCTGTATTTTTTCTGTATCGGGTGCTTCCGCTCTTATGGAATGCCGTTTTGTCGTTTCAAGATTTTTCGCTGTTCGGCGAAACGAAATGGGCTGGCATCTCGCATTATCAAGACATGATGGAAGACGAGGTGTTCTGGACATCGCTCTGGAATACCTTGATTTACATGGCGAGCGCGCCGGTCGGCATCGTGCTGGCGCTGGCGATTTCGCTCATGGTGAACTCGAACGTGCGCGGCAAAAACATCTACCGCACGATCGTTTTTTTGTCGTACCCACTGATGACGGTTGCCGTGGGCATCATCTGGCGTTGGATGCTTGATGAGAAAGTTGGCCTGTTCAATTTCATATTGCGGTCGCTGCACATCATTGACCATCCGCTGCCTTTTCTGCAGTCGTTTGAACTTGCACTGCCATCAGTGTTGCTCGCCAACGTGTGGCAAATTCTTGGTTTCTACATGATCATTCTTTTGGCAGGATTGCAAAACATTCCTCAGAACTTGTATGAGGCGGCCGCGATTGACGGCGCGAACGGCAGACAACAATTTTTCCGGATTACTTTGCCACTACTTCGACCGTCCATATTTCTCGCGTTCGTGATCGGCATCATGACGTCGTTTACGAGTTTTGATCTGGTCTACGTCATGACGCAGGGTGGTCCCGGTAATAGCTCGGAGCTGCTGGTAACCTACATTTACAAGGCCGCCTTCGTGCTTGGCAAAATTGACTATGCGGCAGCGTTGACGCTCGTACAGTTCGTTCTGCTGGTCGTGCTGACTTGGGTCGGCAATCGCCTGTCCGGTGGTGACGCGGGCGCGGTGGAGACGGATTGATGCAAGCTAGTGCCATCAAACACAAACGACAGCCGGTCAATCGATACCCGCACTGGCCGATCCATCTGGCGTTGCTGACAATTAGCTTTTGCATGTTGCTGCCGTTTTACTGGGTGCTGAAAACCAGTCTCACGGGTGAAAACATTTTTTCTTATCCGCCGAGTTTGCTGCCCGTCAATCCGCAACCGTTCTACTACGTCGACGTCTGGTACTTCATCCCGTTCGCGCGTTTTCTGGCCAATAGCGTGATCGTGTCGGGTTTGTCGATTGCAGCAAACGTGCTGTTTAACGCGATGGCAGCGTATGCGCTGACCAAGCATTTCAAGGGGCGCGGCCTGATCATCACGCTATTACTGTCGTGCATGATGATTCCGTTTCAGACGACCATCGTTCCTGCCTATTTGATTACAGGAAAGCTTGGTTTACTAAACACTTATCTGGGCATGGCGCTGCCGACGTTTTCGACCATCGTTTGCATATTCGTCTACAAAGCGAGTTTTGAAGCCGTCCCTAAATCGCTCATTGACGCGGCGCGTATTGATGGTTTATCCGAGTTGCAAATTATCTTGAAAATAATGGTGCCGCTCTCAACGTCGGCAGTTGCTACCAATGTGATTTTGTCGTTCATCTGGTCATGGAATAATTTTTTGTGGCCGCTCATCATCGTACGTGATCCGCTGATGCAGCCGCTACCGCTAGGCTTGTCGCGATTCCTGAATGATCATGAGAACACGACGGGCGCACTTTACGCGTTCTGCATTATGGTGCTCGTGCCGGGAATCACGATTTTTCTAATGGCACAGAAAGAGTTCGTACGTGGCCTCACTTCCGGCGCGACCAAAGGCTAGCTGTGGAAGATCATCAAATCATTCACACGGATCAAACCACTGACAACAATGCTTGGGCGCTGCTACGTCACCGCTTCGTATTGCTGCCACTTGCAGTTGGAGCTGTAGTTGCTGTCTGGAACGTATACGTTGCCACCCACGATGACGGGATTGTTCGCGGCCGTGTGGTATCCGCAAACGGACAACCCGTTGCAGACGCGATTGTGAAACTCAACGAGCAAAATTTCACCACGAACTCTGAACGAGGGCAAACGACAACTCGCGCTGATGGCAGCTTTGAGTTCACCGATAACCGTTCACACAGCATTCAACTACGGGCCGAAAAGTTAGGTGTTGGACGCTCCGAGCTGATGCCGTTCAGACTCTATTTTCGCGCGCAGAACCTCACGCTTGGTCAACCGCTGTTGCTACAGCCCGCTCGCCCATAGCCTTCATCGAGTACATAGCAATCAGGAAACCTTATGGCTCTCAACAAAAAAAGTATCGCAGACCTGCGTAGTCAACGCTGGTTAGCACCCGAGGGAGTGCGTGCGTTTGCGCATCGCTCACGTCTTGCGCAAGTGGGCTGGAATCGCTCTGATTTTATGGGTCGCCCAGTGATCGGCATCATCAACACTTGGAGCGATATTTCCACCTGTCACTCGCACTTGCGTGAGCGCGCACAAAAGGTGCGTGAAGGCGTGCTGCGCGCAGGTGGTTGGCCGATTGAGCTGCCCGCGATGAGCTTGGGTGAAGTATGGGTCAAGCCCACCACGATGCTTTATCGCAACTTTCTGGCGATGGAAACAGAAGAGCTGATTCGATCGCATCCGATTGACGGCGTGGTGTTGATGGGGGGCTGCGACAAGACGACGCCTGCGCTGCTCATGGGCGCGTTCTCAATGAATTTGCCGGCAATCTTTATTCCGGCGGGCGCGTCGTCGAACGCGTCGTTCAAGGGCCAGAAAGTGGGCACTGGGACGCACACG
>JBDSYI010000300.1:0-1677 GCA_039925745.1 Casimicrobium sp.
ATGTTTCCGTTTTTGCAGCGACGATAGCCAGGTCTACTGCGTCTATGCTTTGTCCGTCAATCGGTCCGATCACATTCCATCCGTAGGCGCGGAAGCGTCCTGCTGTGTCATCGCGAAACCAGCCTTCGACGTGACCGTCGATCGAGATGCCATTGTCGTCGTAGAACGCAATTAATTTGTTCAAACCAAGAACACCGCCGAGCGAAGCCGCTTCGTGCGAAATGCCTTCCATCATGCAGCCGTCGCCCATGAAAACGTAGGTGTGGTGATCAATTACCGCGCCGTACTTTTTCGCCAGTAATTTTTCCGCGAGCGCCATGCCCACAGCGTTAGCGAAGCCCTGCCCGAGCGGGCCGGTGGTTGTTTCAACGCCCGGCGTTACGCCCACTTCTGGGTGGCCGGGAGTTTTGCTGTGCAATTGCCGGAAATTTTTGATCTCCGACATCGGCAAGTCGTACCCCGACAAGTGCAGCAGTGCATAAAGCAGCATCGAGCCGTGACCATTCGACACCACGAAGCGATCGCGGTTTGGCCAGTGCGGATTGGTGGGATTGTGACGCAGGTGTTTCGACCACAACGCGACCGCAATTTCGGCCATGCCCATCGGCATGCCCTGATGCCCGGATTTGGCTTGAGCAACGGCGTCTACCGCGAGGATGCGGATGGCGTTAGCGGCGATGTGGAGATCAGTGGCGGAAGGTGTGGCCATTCAGGATACCGATATGAGGGAAAGCGCCGCGTTCACGCGGGTCAGCCTTCAATTATCGCTGAGCCGGGAGAACCGGTCGTTCAGGAAACAGCTTTATCATGAAATGACGGCCAATCAGGGGCTGGCACCGTGAAAATACTTCAGTTGACTTTTGATGAAATGAAGCTTCAGGCCCTATAAATTGGTCATTTCAGCGAAAAGCTGCTCGTCATTTCTCGTCGTCGATGCTCTGTGAAATTTACATCTGCGCCCACGGCAGCCCATCAAACCGCCAACCGCTCTTGTGACCGCGATGAAAGTCTTCGTTGAGATCGCCCTCGAAGCCGTGCAGGACGTTGTACACGTCCGAAAATCCAGCCTTTTCCAAAACAACGCCTGCGTCAATCGAGCGTTTGCCGCTGCGACAGATCAACACCACGGGGCGCGTTTTAACGCCCGCCACGAGCGCCTTCACATGCTGCGCAAACTCGGGCTGCACGTCCCAGTCTGGCGGTTCCTGCCACGCGACGTGTTCGGCACCGACGGGATGTCCTACATAAAAGTATTCGATTTCGGAGCGGACATCGACGAACACTGCATCAGTGTTTTGGTGGATGAAGGCGTGGGCGTCTTTGGGCGTGAGGTGTTTCATGATTTGGTCGCGATGACAGGCAAAGTACGAGGCAAGCGCGATATTAGGGTGCCGACCATCGCCAGCAAGCTGAGGAGCGCCAGAACCAACGGCGCCAAGATGAAGGACATTGGAAACCACCAGTCGCTGCCATCGCCTGACACCGCCTGCAACGCGGCAGGCACGGCGACGTACATGAACAACAAATAGAGCAGGATGACCGCTGAGCGTCGTCGCGGTGAGGTCGTGAATGTGTCCGCCATCAGCGTGAACGCGAAATCGCGAAGCAGTACCAGCGCTAGCCATAAGAACGCTGCGGCATGGCTTGCAAGATCCAGCTTGCTCGAAGCCGCAGTGT
>JBDSYI010000301.1:0-2914 GCA_039925745.1 Casimicrobium sp.
CATTCGGTAGGGCGGCTCGTGCGCGCGGCGTGGGCAATCGAAGTCTGTAGGTAATTGAATTGCCTGCGACACATTTTGTCGCAGCCTCCGCTAACCTAGCGGCATGGTCAAATATCTCTCCAAATCCAAACTCGTCGCGTTTCGCATTTGTCCGAAACGGCTGTGGCTCGAAGTCAACGCGCCCACCGAGCGCGCAGACAGCGCAACCGTTGAGCAAAGTTTCAAGATCGGTCATGAGGTCGGCGAGATTGCGCAACGGCTTTATGACCCCAACGGCAAAGGCGCGTTGGTCAGTATCGACGCGCTTGGCTTTGATGGTGCTTTCCGGCATAGCAAGGCGCTGCTAACAGAAGCAAAGCCGGTGACTATTTTTGAAGCCGGTTTCCGTGCTGGCGGCGCGCTCGCTTTTGCGGACATCATGATTCCTACAAAACCGCGCAGCGCCGCCACGTCGTGGCACATGATCGAAGTCAAATCCGCCACCGAGAAGAAGGCCTATCACGAGGACGACGTCGCGATTCAGGCGTACGCCGCTTTGCAATCGGGCGTGCTGCTCGCATCAGTCAAACTGGCGCATATTGACAAGACGTGGGTTTACACGGGCGACGGTAACTACAACGGACTCTTTACTGAAGTTGATTTGACCGCGACAGCGCTCGCTCGACAAAATGAAGTCGCAACTTGGGTCACGGATGCGCATTCGTTTGCTGCAAAGACTCGCGAACCCAAGCACGCGATGGGCAAACACTGCAAAGAGCCCTTTGAATGTGGCTACGTCGCGCATTGTCAGTCACTACTGCCAGCGAAAGCCGCCGCGAAATTTCCTGTGACATGGATACCGCGTGTGCAAACGAGCGCGCTAAAAAATCGAATCGTCGCCCTCGCGGAAAATGCGCGCGAGCCGGACATGCGCAACATCGAAGACAAATTGCTGAACGACGAACAGCTGCGTGTGAAGGCGGTCACGATGTCCGGCGAAACTCACTTTGATTCGGCTGCAAGTCGTAAGGCATTGAGGACATCGGGCAAGAAGCCCATGTTTCTCGATTTTGAAACGATCAACTTCGCTGTGCCACGCTGGACAGGAACGCGCCCCAGACAACAATACGTCCCCTTTCAGTTCGCGGCCAACGCGATCAACGCAGACGGAACACTGATCAACTTCGAGTTTCTCGACGTGTCAGGAGACGACCCACGGCCAGCCATGGCGCGAGCACTGGCGAAAGCTTTCGGTGGCGAGCGCGCCGAAGCGCCCGTGTTCGCCTACAACATGTCTTTCGAGCGTGCCTGCCTTGAACATCTGGCCGAAGCGGTTCCGCGACATCGCGCCGCCATGCTGGGCATCGCCCATCGCCTGGACGACTTGCTTCCCATTACTCGAGATCACTACTACCACCCCGATCAGCGCGGGAGCTGGAGTATCAAGAGCGTACTGCCGACCATTGCGCCCGAACTTGACTACGCAAAGCTTGAAGGCGTGCAACACGGGCAGGAAGCACAAGAAAAATATCTGGAGGCGATTGATCCGGAAACAACATCCGAGCGCAAGGCGCAAATCGAATCGCAACTAAAGGCGTATTGCGGCCTCGATAGCTACGCAATGGTCGTGCTGTGGGCAAAGCTTGCTGGCCGCAAAGCCCCACAGCTTCAGCGCAACGGAGACTAACGATGCCACAACGTCCACCCGGTTTAGAGACGCTTCAGCTAGCGCTTCAGTTGCTCAAAAATATTCCACGCAACAAGTTCGTCAGCACGAGCGATATGCAGAATCGTCTGGACGCACAAGGCATCAAGCGCGATTTGCGCACAGTGCAACGTCAGCTCGACATGCTCGCCGAAGCGTTCGACATTGAGCGCGACACGCGCAGTAAGCCCTACGGTTACAAATGGAAGTCTGCCGCCAAACCATTGTCGTTGCCCGGCCTTTCCGCGTCGGAATCGCTTGTCCTCGCAATGGGGCAAGCGCATTTGTCGCAGCTGATGCCCGCGCGCGTGCGAAAAGAGATGGGGGCATTCTTTGAGCAAGCTGACAACAATCTACGCCAATTTGATACGACCGGAAAATCGCCAAAAGTGCAGAAAGAGCGCGCTTGGCTAAAGAAAGTTCGCGTCGTGCCTGTCACCCAACCACTGCTTCCGCCCACCATTCAACCTGGCGTGTTCGAAGCCGTCAGCGACGCGCTGTTTCACGATCACTGGCTAGCCGTTAAATACACCAACGCAGCGGGGAAACAGCACGACGCCAACGTCATGCCGCTTGGGCTAGCGCAACAGGGCGTACGACTATTTCTCGTCTGCCGTTATGAGAAACACGAGGACGAACGCGCGCTCGCGCTGCATCGCATCCAGACCGCGAAAGACACGCAACGTGCCTTCGAGCGTCCAGCAGATTTCGATCTGGAACGCTACGACAGCGAAGGCCGATTCGGCTTCGGCGAAGGCAAATTGATCAAGCTGAAAATTACGGTATCTGATTTTTACCGACTGATTCTTGAAGAGACGCCGCTTTCAAAGGATCAGACGATTGACCTGATACGTGGACGAAATATCGTGACCGCAACCGTGGTGGAATCCCAGCAACTAGTTTGGTGGTTGCGGGGGTTGGGCGATGAAGCGACTGTATTGTCTCCGCGGGCGTTGCTTCGATGAGCAACGGATCTAACCAGCTCATATTTGAAGCTGCCGTCATCCTCGCGAAAGCGGGCATCCAGTTTGTGCCATTCACGCGAAGCGTCAGTACCAGCCGTTGCGCTTCGAGTAGCGCCACAGCACCATTAAGTATCATCAGATGATACAATGAAAAATGACTAACGATCCGGGACTGGACACGTTACTTGATCTGTCTGATTCAATCATTGATCAGGGCAACGGTTACTGGATAAAAATTGAAGCTTGGCGCGTTGAGCGCACCAAA
>JBDSYI010000302.1:0-2845 GCA_039925745.1 Casimicrobium sp.
CGCGGCAATGCCAGAGCTTGAAAAAAACGCCGCGTTCGACCTTTTTTGTGCGATTGCCATGTCGGCAAGGTCGCCACTAAATTGGGTGACAAGCGGTTGAGTGAGTGCGTTCATGGCGACTTCCGTGGTGACATGCAGTCGAGTATTCAGGGGGCGACGGTAGAGACGCGAAGCCGCAACGAATCTGGACATTGCGGCCGAATGTCGTGAAATTGAACGATTTGACGAGCAGCGCGGGTCATCAGCTTTTCTATGTAATGACGGCTGCATAGGGGCTAACGCCATAAATCTCTAAAAGTCGATATATACGATTTCTCGCGTATAGCCCCAATGGAATGGTATTTTCAGCAAAATGTTGTAGCTACATGCCTTGCCCACGACACGTACACGGCACGCACCACATTGCGCGCCCCGTCCACTCGGTTCGGTAGAATTCGTCGTCAATAACTCCTGCGTTTGCTGCTTTCTCAAAAAAAGCCCAACCGCCTCCCCCGCGCCATGCGCAAATGGGTTCTCCCCGATTACGTTGAAGATGTGCTGCCACCTGAGGCTGCGCGCATGGAACAAACGCGCCGCGCGCTGCTCGATGCATTTGCCGCTGCCGGCTACGCGCTGGTCAATCCGCCGCTGATCGAGCATCTGGAAGCACTTTTAACCGGCACTGGGCGGGACCTTGAGCACAACACGTTCAAACTGATCGATCCGCTGTCCGGCAACACGCTTGGCGTTCGCCCTGACATTACGCCGCAAGTGGCGCGCATCGACGCCACGTATCGCGGCGATGACGCCGAGCGACGCTATTGCTACGCCGGTGAAGTGTTGCGAACACATGCCAGCATTGGCACCAGCCGCGCGTTAACGCAGGTCGGCGCAGAGCTGTTCGGCTCGGCAACGGTTGATGGCGACGTCGAAATTGTCAAGCTGATGATTTCGTCGGCCCACGCCGCTGGCGCCGCGCCATTGCTGCTTGACTGCGGTCACGTCGGTGTGTTCAAGGCGTTGGCGCAACACTTCGAACTGTCGCCGAGTGCCACACAGGCTGCCGACGCCGCACTCGCCGCCAAAAGCACCAGCGCGCTCGCTGAAATCAAATCATTGCCGATCGAAGCACGCAGTTCACTCGAAGTGCTCACCACCCTCTTCGGCCCTGCAAAGATGGTGTTGCAACGTGCGCGTGCCGCACTGCCACGCAACGCCACGATCACCGCCGCGCTCGATCAATTGGATGCGGTTGCCACCGCCATCTCCGAGGCGGGCGCGCAATGCTCGCTTGATCTCGCCGATTTGCCAGGGCTCGACTATCACACGGGGCTCGTGTTCGTCGCTTATCTGGCTGACACGTCGCATGTGGTTGCCCGAGGTGGGCGCTATGACGGCGTCGGCGAGGCGTTTGCGCAAAGTGGCATCAATGGCAAGAACCGGGTTCGCCCCGCGACAGGATTTTCCTTTGTTGATTTGCGCGCGCTGTCCGAGGTGACGAGTGAGTCATAGCGCTTTTTTTGCCGACGTCGTGCGAGCATTCGCGCCGTGCGCTAGCCCCTATTTCCGTTAATTTCACATCAAGTACAGAGCAAAAGCATGCCTAAAAACGTCGTCGTCATCGGCACCCAATGGGGTGACGAAGGTAAGGGAAAAATCGTTGATTGGCTCGCCGAACAAGTGCATGGCGTCGTGCGCTTTCAAGGCGGTCACAACGCGGGCCACACGCTCGTTATCAACGGCAAAAAAACAGTGCTGCGCCTGATTCCGTCGGGCATTTTGCATCCGCACACCACTTGCTATCTAGGCAACGGTGTCGTCGTTTCGCCAAACGATTTGCTCAAGGAAATTGCGGAGCTTGAAGCGGCAGGTGTTGAAGTCCGTTCTCGCCTGAAAATCGCCCACGCCTGCCCCGTCGTCGCGCCGTATCACGTCGCCATCGACCAAGCGCGCGAAGCCAAACGCGGTGAAGACAAAATCGGCACCACCGGTCGCGGCATCGGCCCGACCTACGAGGACAAAGTCGCCCGCCGCGCCATTCGCCTGCATGACCTGCTGGAGCCCACGCTTGAGGCCAAGCTGCGCGACCTGCTCGAATATCACAACTTCATTTTGAAGAATTATCTGCACGCGCCCGAGGTGGATTTTCAGCAGACGTTCGACATGTTGCTCAAGGCCGGTGAAGACATTTCGCCGATGCTTGCTGACGTATCGCATGCGCTGGTTGAGGCGCGTCGTCACGGCAAGCCGCTGTTGTTCGAAGGCGCGCAGGGCACCTTGCTCGACGTCGATAACGGCACCTATCCGTTCGTCACCTCCAGCAACTGCGTGTCGGGCGCTGCCGGTCCTGGCGCAGGCGTCGGCGCGCGCATGATCGACTACGTGCTCGGCATCACCAAGGCCTACACCACGCGCGTCGGTGCGGGCCCGTTCCCGACCGAATTGTTCGACGACGTCGGCGCAGGCTTGGCCAAACGCGGCAACGAGTTCGGCTCCGTCACCGGACGCCCGCGTCGCTGCGGCTACCTTGACGTGCCCGCGCTCAAACGCAGTTTCGAAATCAACGGCGTCGACGGCATGGCGATCATGAAGCTCGACGTGCTCGACGGCATGGACGAAATCAAGATTTGCACCGCGTACGACTTCCGTGGCGAAGTCATTGATCGCCTGCCTTACGGCGCCGCAGCCGTGGCCGACTGCAAGCCAATTTACGAAACCATGCCCGGCTGGAAAGAGACCACGTTCGGCGTGCGCAAATTCGAGCAATTGCCGATGAGCGCACAGCGCTATTTGAAGCGCATCGCCGCACTAACCGGCGTGCCGATCGCGCTCATCTCCACCGGCTTCGAGCGCGATGATACGATTC
>JBDSYI010000303.1:0-4652 GCA_039925745.1 Casimicrobium sp.
CGACGCACTGGTCAATGAAGATGCTCGCCTGCAGGTGCGCATCAATCAACTGGTGGATCGCGTTGAATCATCACTCAAGCAGGCGTTGCAGCTCGTTAACGTGGCCGCCTCCGGCGCATCGTCCACATCGGCGGCGGCGCACGCCAACGCGCTCACCGCGTATGTTGTTGGCCGCTGGCAGCTTTATGCCAAATCAGGGTTCAAGCGCGCACCGAGCGAATATTCCACCGAGCAATACGGCCTGTTCCGAATTTAGTCCCGCTTATTTGAAGCGGCGCACATTCATGACCCGCTGGTCATAACTGCGCCAATCTTTGCCTCGTTGTACGAGCGCGCCTTTGCCTGCGCAAACTTCGTATTTATCCTTGTGCGCATTGCCAAATTCAGCAACGGCAACCACCGGCGTCAGCCCCTCCAGCGGTCGTGTTGATTGCACCAGCGGCCCAATCGGCATCGCGACGCCCGCTTTCACAAACACCGGAATCCGCTCCAGATCGTAGTTGAGCGTGATGACCTCGCCGCCGTCTACATGCAGGCCGCTCCAGAGTTCATACCAGCCACCGTGATGCTCAGGCAGATAGCCTTCAACATCCCCCTCGCGGTTGAGCACCGGCATGACGACGAGGTGCGGCCCGCAATAAAACTGCTGCTCAAAACCACGCGCCACACGATCATCGGGATGCATTAATGCCATCGAGCGCATCACTGGCAATCCAGTCTTCACTGCAAGATCGCACGCACCGCGCAGATAGGGCAACAACCGATAGCGGAACTCAAAAAACTCGCGCGCACTGCGTTCAACCTCAGCGCCGAAGCACCACGGCTCGCGCGCACCGATACCGTGAATACGAATGTGTGACGCGAAGACCGCTGCCTGCACCCAGCGCAAGTACAGCGCGGGCTCAGGCTGTGTTGCGCCATAAAAACCACCCGCGTCGGAGGCGTGAAACGGTGAGCCCGAGTGACCGTGATTGAGACCTGCGCGAACGCTCGCGGCAAGGCCTTCCCAATCGCTTTGTGGATCGCCGCCCCATTGCAACGGATGCCGCTGGGTGCCAATCCATCCTGATCGCGCCCAGACGCAGGCATCATCGCCATACGCGTTGCGCGACGCTTCATAGACGCAGCGGTTGTAGAGATGGGCGTTGACGTTATGAACGCGATCGCCGCTGTCGCCGTTGTGCGCCAACGCGTTCGCTGGCACCTGTTCACCGAAATCGCTTTTGATGGTGTCCACGCCGAGTGCCCAGAGTTTTTTATGTTCGTCGCGCCACCACGAGTACGCCGCAGGGTTAGTGAAATCAACCAGACCTGACGGTGGTAGCGGCGTCAATGTCGGACCGAAGGGCGTTGTTTTTTTGCCGGTGTCCCACTCGTAAATCAGTTCACTGCCGTCCGCATTTTTTAGAAAATAACCGGCCTGTTCGTACGTACGGTATTCAGGATGATGGATAGAAACGAGCGGGTACTCCCAGCAGCAAACCTTGTAGTCGAGCGCTTTCAATTCGCCGATCACGCGCGCCGGATCAGGGTAGCGCGATGGATCGAAATTGAAGTGAAAGCGTGTGGGCGTGTCCTGCCAGGCACGACCATCAAACGTGATGACATCGACGGGAAATTGCCGATCACGAAACTCGCGCGCGGTCTTCATCGTGTCCGCCTCGTCACGATAGTACGCACTGCTGATCCACACGCCGAGCGACCACAGCGGTACGTTCTCCGGCTTGCCTGTGATCTGGTGATACAGCGACACAATTTGCGCTGGCGTATCGGCGACGAAGAAAAACAGATCGAGTTGCGGCTCTTCTGCAACGATCACGTAGCTGCGATTGCTCCACTGCGCGTAGCCCACGCCGTGAGCGACGTCGACCGTGGTGTGCGTCAGGATTCCCCAGCAGCCGTTCGGCGTGATTGCCCATGCAAACGGCGTGTTTTTGTAACTCAAATCGGTATTGACGCCAAGCGCGTCTTCAACGCGTGAGCTAACCAGTTGGCCGCGTTTGTTGAGCGCACCGCCCTTTTCACCGAGACCGTAAACCGGCGTGTCGGACGACAAAGCAAATGCTGCGATAGCTTGCTTTTCGCTCACGGCAAAAGAAGCGATACGCGTCGCCTCTAGCGTTTTCGCCATGCCGCGAAATTGCTCGTCGGTAATGCTGGTGAGTACGGTTTTGCCTTTGTATTGCAAACTTAAACTGACGGCATGAGTCGCGTCGCTCGCGAGCGTCAACGTCGCGCCACCGGCAGTGATCGAGAGCGACGATTCGCCCTGTTTCACCGTTGCCGTATCGTCATGCTGGACCGACACCAAGCCATAGTCCGGCTTTGCGATCGGGTTCATGCGCAGGCGAAAAATACCTTTTCCGCAACTCGCGAGTGAGAACGTAACGTGGGAGCCGTCAAGGGAAACAACCGCAGCCTCCTGCGGCGCAGCAGCGCTGGGTGTGAGCGAAATCAGGCGATCAAATTGTGTGAAGTCCATGATGAACCTAAAAAACGGGTGCGCAAGTGGCGGCGGTTTGTCTGGGCGGATCGCTCACTGACGAAGCGGGCGGCCCCAGCGGATACGTGGTGTGATGATTTTGGCGCAACGAGCCCGCCGAGAGCGCGTTGTCGCCCGCAATTTGTCATGCACACGACGATAAATTGCGAGAATAACATAAGATTCATGCAAACATATATATCATCTAGATCATCTATATGACTGAGTTTTTAAAAGCAGATCTGGCGCTAGACGTCCGTGCCACGCTGGGCGAGTGCGTTCGCTGGGACGCCCGTGAGCAGCTGATTTACTGGATCGACATTCCGGGTCGCCAAATGCATCGCTACGATCCGTCGAGCGGTCGCAACGATACGATGATGCTCGATCAGGAGATGGGCTGTTTTGCGCAGGACGAGCGCGGCGGATTCATCGCCGGCATGCGCTCTGGTTATGCGCGCATCAACCGCTTTGACGGCGATGTGACGCTGCTCACGAGCCCGGACTACGATCCTGCAAAAGGGCGCTTCAATGACGGACGTTGCGACGCGGCGGGGCGCTTTTGGGCGGGCACCATGTGGGAGCCGCGCGACAAGGCGGGCGCGTACGTGTATTGCCTTGAAACGGATGGCCGTTTTAGCGCCAAAGCAAACCCCATCATCCTGTCTAACGGCATCACGTTTTCGCAGGACAACAAGACATTTACGCTGGCAGACACGCCCAATCATGTGCTGTGGGCGTTTGACTACGACATCGACGACGCGCTCGCGAGCAATCGTCGCGTGCTGCGTACGTTCGATCCATCGCGAGGTCGTCCCGACGGGGCTTGCGTCGATGCCGAGGGCAACGTTTACTCGGCCGTTTTCGCTGGTGGAAGGGTCGAAAAAATTGCCGCCAACGGTGAATTGCTGGCGGTGATTGAACTGCCCGTTCCAAACATTACGTGCTGCACGTTTGCTGGCGCGGATTTGCAAACACTCTACATCACCACCGCGCGAACTCGCATGACGGACGCAGAGCTGGCGGCGCAGCCCGAGGCGGGTGGTCTGTTCGCCATCTGCATGCCCGGCCATCACGCGCCGGGCATTGTCGAACCGCGCTACCTTGGCTAGTGGCATCGCCCAATACGCAGGATCACCATGAATCGTTTGAGCAATATTTATCCGTCGCTTCGCGGCAAACACGTTTTTATTACGGGTGGCGCCACCGGCATCGGCGCAGCGCTCGTCGAAAACTTCATCGCGCAAGGCGCTCTGGTCAGCTTTCTGGATATCGATGACGCTGCGGCTAACGAACTCAAGGCGCGCCTGAATGCGAAGGAACGTCTGCGTTATTGGCACTGCGACATTCGTGACGTCGAAGCCCTGCAGCAAGCCATCAACCAGGCGGCGCAAGCACTGGGCGGTCGGCTTGATGTCTACATCGGCAACGCGGCGAACGACGTGCGCCACAACTTCGACGAACTGACGACAGAATTCTGGGACAACAATCAGTCGATCAATCTGCGGCCGCAGGTGTTCGGCGCGCAGGCGGCCGCGCGGCTGATGACCGCGGCTGGCAACGGTGGATCGATCATCACCACCGGCTCGGTGAGCTGGATGCGCCGTCGCACCGGAATGGTCAGCTACACCACGAGCAAGGCGGCGATCCACGGCCTGACACGCACGCTGGCGCAGGAGTTGGGGCCTCGTGGCATCCGGGTGAACTGCGTCGTGCCGGGCGCAATTGTGACGCCGAAGCAACTGGCAATGGTCGTCACGCCCGAGCTGGAAAAGCAGTTTCTGGATAATCAGGCACTGAAGTTCCGGCTTGATGCGGATGATGTAGTGGCGATGGCGCTGTGGCTGGCAAGTGATGATGCGCGCGGTTGCGCCGGTCAGGCTTTTATCGTCGACGGCGGGATTGTTTGACTATCAGCTTTAGGCTATAACCGTTTCTGCTCATGGGCTAAGCCACAATAATCGCCATAGTCGACTATTCGTATTTCTCTGTTTTAGCCCTAATATAATGGTGCTTACGTAGTAAAGCTGATAGCTATGACCAACTCAATTCCCGGCCTGCGCTTCGGCGAATTTCAGGGCTTCCCGGCGCTCCTGATTACCACGCCATTTTCCAAAGCCGCGATCAGTCTGTTCGGCGGTCATGTGTTGTCGTTTGTGCCGACCGGGTTTGA
>JBDSYI010000304.1:0-2397 GCA_039925745.1 Casimicrobium sp.
AACGCGCGAACCTCGTCGATGCGTGCGACCAATGTCGACATGGGGATATTCACCGAACGCTCGATGCGCGCAATTTCGAACTCCCACGGCTCTCGAACGTCGAGCAGGACGGCACTGGCGAGTTCAGCATGCACGTCGTCCGTATTTGCAAATGCTCGCGCAAGCGTGGTCACGTCAACGCTGTCAACTACACCGGCCATCAGAAGACGAAGCTCGGCGCTTTAGCGGCGTTGGTAAGCGGCGCGACAACCGTCTCAAATAATGTTCTGGCTTGACGACCGCCGCTGGCACTAACAGCCACCAGCTGCGCGTTCATCACAGGCAATTTCCCGACAATGGCGAACACTCTACCCGTTGTCTTCAACTGCGTGAAAACTTCTTCTGGCAAAACTTCCATCGAACCGGTGAACACGATGACGTCGTAAGGCGCTTGCCCTTTCCAGCCGCGAGCGCCATCAGCGGTGATGATCGACGCGTTTGTGATGCCTGCGCGGGCAAGATTGTCGCTAGCGAATTTTGCAAGATCAGCGTTGATTTCTACGCTAGTAACCCTGGCGGCGCGCGACGCGAGCAACGCTGTCAGATAGCCGCTACCAGTACCGATTTCCAGCACGTGTTCACAGCCTGTGAGACCGACGTCCTGCGTAACTCGCGCTTCCATTTTCGGTGTCCACATCTTCTCTCCTGAAGCGCTTGCAGCGACCGACGACAACGGAATTTCGATGTCCATCAACGCAAATTCGCGCTGCGCAGGCGGCACAAAGTTTTCGCGTTTGAGCGTGTGCAGCAGGTCGAGCACATCGGTGTCAAGGACATCCCACGTACGGATTTGCTGCTCGACCATGTTGAAGCGGACTTGTTCGATATTCATGTTTGTTGCGGTTAACGCGCGAGCGCTACTGCCTTTTCTGGACGTATAGGACCATTTTACGGATTAACCTGTGCCGACCACTCACTAAATGACCGCGAGTCATTTAGTGAAGTTTAGCCGAAATTCGGGGCGTTGCAAGCCTATAACTCACTACTCAGCAGGGACTTGAGCTGGATCATGTCCGCCGAGCGCGAGCGAACGCTTTGCCGCCTTTTTTTCCGCTCGACGCGCCTTGAACTCCTCGATCATGGCGTAAATCACCGGCACCACGACCAGCGTCAGCACCGTTGAACTCAACACCCCTCCGATGATCGAGCGGCCCATCGTTCCGTCTGCGCCTTCCTGCAAGGCGAGCGCCATCGGCAACATCCCGAACACCATCGCTGCGGTGGTCATGAAAATCGGACGCAATCGAATGTGGCCCGCCGACACCAGCGCCTCGGTGATGCTTTTGCCCTCATCGCGCCGTGCCTGATTGGCGAAGTCGACCAGCAAGATGCCGTTTTTAACGACCAGCCCCATCAGCATGATGAAGGCAATCATCGCGAACATGTTGAACGTGGTGCGCGTCACCAGGAGCGCCAGCATCACACCAATCAACGATAGCGGGAGTGTGGCCATGATCGCCAGCGGCTGCGCAAAACTCATGAACTGCGAGCCGAGCACGAAGTAAATGAAGGTCACGGCCAACACCAGCGCGACGACCGCGTAGCCAAATGAGTCACGCATGATCTGGTTGTCGCCGTCCTGCTGAAAGCGATAGCCCGGTGGCAGTGCGAAGGATTCGATCAATTTGTTGACGTCGTTGCCCACTTCACCTGCCGTGCGCCCCTTGGCGTTCGCACTGATCGTCACCTGACGCTGCAAAAATGCGCGCTCAATGGTCTTCGGATTGGTGCTTTCGGTGATGGTGGCGACTCGATCCAGCGACAGGGCATCGCCCTCCGGCGCGCGCGGGTTGCTCAGAGGTATTTGCAGTAGTTGCGCCGGATCATTGCGGACGTTTGCAGGCAAGCGAATGGTCACGTCCACCGAGTTGCCGGACGGCGGCAGCCAGGTCACCACCGCATCGCCCGCAACCAGCGTGCGAGCAACGCTACCCAGCGTCGACGGCGTGATGCCAAACTCTGCGAGTTCGGCGCGCTTCGGCACAATAGTGAGCGCTGGCACGGCCGCTTTCTCGCTGCTATCAATGTCGGTCACACCGTCAATCTTTTCCAGACGCTCAACAAATTGCTCGGAAAGCTGCTTGAGCACCGTCGCGTCAGGCCCAACGAAAGATACCTGCACTGGCTTATTCCAGCCAACTGACACCACCATGCCGGCAATGCCTTTGACAGCTTCACGCGCTGCGTCTTCGACCTGCTTTTGCGATCTTGTGCGCTCGTTGCGCGGCTTAAGAATCACGTTGATCCAGCCGGTGTTTTTGCCGCGACCGCCGCCCGCGCCAGAGTACAGCAATTTCAGCTCGGGAAGCTTCCTAAGCTCGGCCTCCGCTTGCGCGACTTTGACGGCTGTGTATTCGA
>JBDSYI010000305.1:0-3028 GCA_039925745.1 Casimicrobium sp.
TGACCAGTCAAATCGATGACCTGAACTGGTACGCGCGGCAACTGGCCCGATTGCCATTTTCGTTTGTGGTGCAAGCGCCGACGACGTTGCGCGACGCGCTCATATTGCGAGCGAAACAACTGGTCGAGATGGCAAAAAAATAGCTGCTCTTGGCAAGCAGCTTTTGATTCAATTGTCGTCTGGGCGGAGATTCGTCGCCAAATGACTATTTGTCGACTTTAGCGAAAAAACTGCATTAGCCCCAAAGCAACGGGTACTTCAGAGAAAAGCTGTAAACCATTTATCAGTTTAAGCAGTCATCTTAATTTCAGCGGATTCACCCAAATTTGTGGGTGGCTCGCCGGTCACGGTGGCCTTGGCCATCTTGAAAAGCTGGACGATCTTGCTGTCTTTCACGTCCCAATAATGAGCGTGGGTAATTTTCACTTCAACCAGCGCGAGATCGGGGTCTGCCGGTCCACCCGGAAACCATGCCTCTGCAAACTTCGTCCACAACGCACGAATACGCTCAGGATCATTGTCGACGTGACCAATCCCCGAAACCGAAACGTAGCTATCTTTACCCGGATGGGCATAGCTCAACGCAACGTTCGAATCACGCATCAAGTCGTCAAGAGTTTCGCTCTTTCGCGACATGAAGAACCACAGACAATCGTCATTGGTCAGCTCGGTGTTTTGCGTCGTCATCGGACGTGAATGCATACGACCATCTTCGTGATGCGTCGTAAGCATGGCGAATTTGATGTCTTTAATCAGGTCCCACAAGAGGGCACGTTTGTCGATGTCTTCCATGACCAAATTCCTTGAAATGCAAAAGAGAACGTAGCGACGCCGCGAGCGCAGAAGGCCCGCAGCGTCGCAGTTTAGTAACGCAAAGAAGTCAAATGACTACTTCGCGCCGCCACCGTTCGAAACGTTCGGCTGTTCCATGGCTTTCTTCAGCATGCCAAACTTCACCCAACCCGGTTTGCCGCTAGTGCCTTGCATTTTTTCAGCCATCATCCAGCGGTTTTCCATCTCCTTCATGTACTGCTCTTTGCTAACCATCATGTCCATGGACTCCATAGGCATGTTCTGAGCGTAGAACATGCTGGAATTGAATGAGCGGTCAGACTGCAGCGGTTTGGGCTGTGCAATTGCGCCGATTGAGAACAGTGCAGACGCAGCGAGCGCTACGAGGGTAAGGGATTGCTTCTTCATAAATTTTCTTTCGAGTGATATTGATGTCAATTGACGCTATGGACGCCGTGATACGCGTATTCGGCGAATCACCCATAAATCACACATCGCATCAACGAAACTGGAAACAGAATTGCGAAAACGACATTGATCTCAGTGAGCTAACGTTATGTCTGATCGCTGGTTCCGACCATCGGATGTTGGCTGTTTCGCCGGTAAGGCAATAGGGCCGTCCATGTAGGCAAAGGCTTACGCGACGTCGCGCGACCCTTGCGACGAGGTCAACGATCAGTAGCAAATTAACTTGAAGTTTTGGCCAGCGCTCGCCAGCACCTTCCTAAAATGGTGGTGCGTGAAAAAATCAGCGACGCAACCCGACACGAAACCCCTCGCCTTCGCCGGTCTGCCTCTCATCGAATTCACCCACAGCGGGATGGGCGTAACGTTTGCGATGGTGCTCGCCGACATGGTTGCGGAAGTCAAAAAGATCGCGCAGATTGACATTGACCGTACGCGTCACCTGCTCCGCACATGGTCAGTTTTTTGCCAATTTTCAACTGCGATGGTAAGGGCACTGGAATTGCTCGCGACGTTCTGACGGAGACTGAACGCACGCAACGACTTGTAGTCAACGCCGACGTAATCGCAGAAATCTTCAAGTCCGACCTCGCTAGCGACGCGCATTCAACGTCAACGAGCGCCTGAGCGTCGTCGCCTGCATGACCACACGAAAGCGGTGCCCACCGGTTTCCACGGCAGCGCAGAGCAGGTTGAGCCACTGCTGTGCGAAGGTCTGGTGGCTTAGGTGTTGGTCACACGCCTAAGATTGGATAACAGCTTTTTTACTTTACACCTTAATTAATGGAGGTTACAACCCTAAAAGTCTAATTGTCAACTTTTGGATATTCTCGTTCTCAGCCCTTGAAAATTAACACTTCCGACAAAAAGCTGATATTAAAATTCAAGCCGGATCAGCCCTCGGAAATCACAATTTCAGTCGTTATTTCGGCCGTCTTTCCGAGCATTGCTGTTGCAGAGCAATATTTCTCTTTTGACAGCTTCACGGCACGCTCCACAGCGGATGGATCAAGCCCCTTTCCGGCCAATGTAAATGTCAATTTGATCGCCGTAAATACTTTAGGGTCAGTTTCCGCACGGATCGCGTCAGCTTCAACTTGAAGGCTCGTGAAATTCTGACGCGATTTTTTAAGCATCAACACGACGTCAAACGCCGTGCAGCTTGCCGCGCCAGCCAGCACTAACTCCATCGGGCGAACGCCGGTATTGCGCCCACCGTATTCCGGTGCGCCGTCGATCACCACCGCGTGGCCTGAGCCCGTTTCGGCGACAAATTGCACGTTGTCGACCCATTTAATTGTTGATTTCATAAGCGCTTTCCTGAGATGTGTTGCCACTAGAGTTTGTTGCCTAGATAATTATTGCCGCAGCGCAGCATTTGGCGTTGACTTGTGCGGTGCAGCATGCTTAAATTCATCCATCGCCTGCTTCCTCCTCCTTAGCAGGTGATTGATGTCCCCCTTCCTCCTCCTTTGGACGGACATCTTTAACGGCAGGCCCTCGGGCTTGCCGTTTTCTTTTGTATTTTCTGCTCGTTATGGTTCATAAAACGGTCAGTCTCAGCTATACTGAGAGGCTTACCTTAGACTTTTACAGCCATCTGTGGCGTCTCGGGCAAGAAAACTCATAACGCACTGAGCGACAGAGAGTTTGCTTTTAAGCTTGCCCTCACCGCCCTTTGCAAAACACTAAAACGAGTCTAGAGCGTATCAAGCAATGAAAACTTTTTCAGCAAAGCCGTCTGACATTACACAGGACTGGATCCTGGTAG
>JBDSYI010000306.1:0-15912 GCA_039925745.1 Casimicrobium sp.
GTCGAGCAGTGAGGACACCTACGGCGGCGTCGTGGCCGCACAGGCGGTGACGCAACGTGTGCTGACCGAACTCGCAGGGTTTTGCGCTGAGGCCGTCGCGCGTTAAAGCCTGCGCCGCTCTTGTTTAGCGGCTGATTCGGAACCTGCTTTTCAGTTGAAAAAGTTATATAGCTTTTCGCTGTATGCTTTGTTTCATAGGGGCTGAACGCGATTTTTGCACTTAGTCGACTATTCGATAAATTGGCAGGTTGCCCCAGCATAACAAGCGTTTCAGCTAAAAGCCAATCCGATTTTCATCGTAGCTAAAACCTGTGCTCATGGGCGATTCCGCGTTAAAGCCCTCCCAAATCTAACCAGATCGCCTCGTGAAATTCACTACTCAGTCGTTTGCCCGTGGCCTCAGCGGTCTCTCAGCGCCAGTAACCCTTCCGGTCATGGGCTTCATGCAGTCGCTCTTCGTAGTCACGATCAACCAGCAAAGCTTCGGTGTATTCAGGGCTATTCTTCACCTGATCACGGGTCAATTTGACATGCACAGTCGCTGTCGCCCATGAGATATCGCCGATCCAGTGCGTCGCCACCAGAACCTTTTTGCCGCCGGGCCACCAGTTACGGGTGTCAACCACGAGATATCGGATCGCCCACGACGCTTCGTCGAAGATGAAGTCCTTGACGTGACCAATCATCTCGTCAGCCGCCTGAATTTTGTAGCTGGTGACGGCCGCGCTGCTGCGCAAATGACTGTCGGCCGCTTGAAGCTCGCGCTGCCGCATCACTTTATCGGCTGCAATTTCCTCAGGTGTGCCACTCGGCGGTAAATACTGTGGGTACTCGCCCATGCCCCACATGCCACCGCCACCCCAATATTCCGGAAATCCGTAGTAACCTAAATAATCACGTTCGTGCTGACGCGACACCGGTTGGTGAGTGTCAATGTCGGGGCTGCCTTTGACTTGCTCGCAGGTCATCGACACGTCGATGTTCTTGCTGTCGACGCCCATCGGCTGCCTGACCGCGTAGGGAGAGATCAGCACTTCGCGCCCTGATAGCCAGGTTCCCGTTTCAACGACTAAAAAGCGGATCGTCCACGACTGATCGTCGAACAACGCGGATTTGACTTGGCCAATCTCTCCATCCGTAGCAATCACCGCGGCGCTGGTAATCTGGCTGAGACTCTTCAACATGGCGTGTTTCCTCCATTCAGGTTGTTCAATCTTAGACTGAAGCTGGATTTTTAGTTCGGCGACCAGGTCCTCTGCCTCATGGTGTCGCTCTTCGTCTTCGGCGACCGCCCACGGGCTGGAATCGGTTTCCGTCGCGGCGACGTCGGCCTCGACAATGGCACTGATCTCGTCTTTGATCGCTGCGATAGCTTGTGCCGGTGGTGCGCTCGCTGGCGCGGTTGACGAGGCGGCGGTGGACTGAGTTGACATGGAGTCGTCTTTAAGGCGTGGTAATCGGGGCGGCAGAGGGAGGTTTGCTCGCGACTAGGCAGATCCTATGATGCCGTCAGAAAGTTTGTTTGTATGTGCGCTGGCAGACGCAAGCATAGAAAATTTCCGCGATTCGGCAGGCGGGTCGTGGCACCAGCATGAATGGCGCAATGGCTGTCACCGTGCCTCAGCGGGTTAGCAAATAAGCTGGGCCGATTTTTTGGCGGTCAACGAGCGCTGCCATACGGGCGCCGTGATTCGGCGGTAACAGGTGCACGCCGATGCCTCAAGACCCGCGCTGTCGATGATAGAAATATCTCCGCGGTGATAGTCGATGAGATGACGAAGTTTCAGCGCGTGCGCTGCGTTAGTCACACCGACTCTGCGTACACCCAGCATTTCGCTCAGAAACTCGTGCGTCAATCGGAACTCGGTTTTGCCAAGCCGATCCCGGGTCATGAGCAGCCAGCGGGCCAGACGTGCTTCGATCATATGGAATCGATTACAGGCGGCAGTCTGTGCGATCTGCGATAGCAAAGCCTGCGTCTGCAAATGCACAAGCCGTTGCAGTGTCTCGCTTTGCCGGAATTGAATCCGGAAACGTGAGGCGCTCATCCGCATGGCGGCACCGGCTCCGTGAACGAGCGCCCGCAAGGGCGATCGACGCATGCCCAGCGCGTACGAAATTCCCACCATGCCTTCACGCCCGACCATGCCCACCTCAAGCGCGTGTTGAGGATCCACTACAGTCAATAGCGAAATGAGCGAATCATTCGGAAAGAAAACATATCTGACCGTCTCCCCGGTGTCGTACAACAATTCGCCGAAGGCGAGGTGTACGGGCTCCATATCTTCCAGCAAGCAGAAATATTCGTGGCGCGGCAGCGCCGCCAGAAGTGCATTTGCGGTGGGTTCGACGAACTCAAGGGCGTTTGACAAAGGGTGAGCATTCAGCGGAGTTAATGCGAATAGTCTGTCAGCTGTCAGTGAGTGTCTGTGCGGTTGCCCACATTGAATGGGCAGTGGAAAGATTCGATTCATTCTTTGTGTTCGGCAGCGAACAGACGGAGCGCCTGCGAGTTCATAAAAGCAGAGCAATAAACGCTCGACTATTTCTTTGTGCCCGCCGCATAAATTGAAAGTTCTCCTTATGCCAGCTCCCAACCTTCAAGCCAACGCGTCACTGCGCGCCATCTACACCTGTCCGATGCATCCGGAAATTCGCCAGGATCACCCTGGCAACTGTCCGATTTGCGGCATGACGCTGGAGCCGGTGCTGCCGACGCTGGACGCCGACGAGGACTTAGAGCTGTCATCCTTCCAGCGGCGCTTTTGGTGGACGCTACCGTTTACCGTCGTGGTGACCACGCTTGCCATGTTCGGTCATAAGCTCGGCTGGTTCGATATGGCGACGCAAAGCTGGATTGAGCTCGTCCTCACGTTGCCCGTGGTGTTGTGGGCAGGCTGGCCGTTCTTTGCGCGCGGCGTGCAGTCGATCGTGCATCGGAGTCCCAATATGTGGACGTTGATCAGTTTGGGTACCGGTGCATCGTTCGTCTACAGCGTGGTGGCGACGATTGCGCCGAACGCGTTTCCAGAGTCATTCATTTCAATGGGACGGGTGTCGGTTTACTTCGAGGCCGCCGCCGTCATCATCTCGCTCACGCTGCTCGGGCAAATGCTTGAACTCAAGGCGCGATCAAAAACCTCGGCCGCGATCAAGTCGCTTTTGGGTTTGTCGCCGAAGACGGCACGCCGCATTAACGCAGACGGTGCGGAAGAGGACGTGCCGCTAGCCGACGTGCTGGTCGGCGACAGCCTGCGCGTGCGCCCCGGCGAGAAAGTGCCAGTCGATGGCATCGTGACCGAAGGCGGCAGCGCGGTTGACGAATCCATGCTGACCGGCGAGCCGATCCCGGTGAGCAAAAAAATGGGCGACAAATTAATTGGCGCAACGCTAAACACCACGGGCGCTTTGGTGATGCGCTCTGAGCGTGTCGGTGAACAAACGATGCTCGCACAAATCGTGCAAATGGTCGCTGAAGCACAGCGCTCCAAAGCGCCGATGCAGCGTATGGCTGATCAGGTGGCAGGCTGGTTTGTGATGGCGGTCGTGGCCTGTGCTGTGCTCACTTTTTTCGGATGGGGCCTGTTCGGTCCGCAACCGAGCTGGGTGTATGGACTGATCAACGCGGTGACGGTGTTGATCATCGCCTGCCCGTGTGCATTGGGGTTGGCGACACCGATGTCAATCATGGTGGCAACCGGCAAAGCGGCCAGTCAGGGCATTTTATTTCGTGATGCAGCGGCCATCGAACACTTCCGCGAAGTGGATGTGCTGATTGTCGACAAGACTGGAACTCTGACCGAAGGCAAGCCCGCGTTTGACCGCGTGGTGCCTGCGAAAGGCTTTACCGCTGATGCGGTGCTCAAGCTCGCGGCGAGTCTGGATCAGGGCAGCGAACACCCACTGGCCGATGCCATCGTTCGTGCCGCCCGAGATCGTGGCCTGAGCCTAGACAAAGTAGAAAACTTCGAATCAGCGACCGGGATTGGTGTGCGCGGGCGCGTCAACGGCAAGGCGCTGTTGCTCGGCAACTCGGCGATGATGGAGGCGGACAAAGTTAGCGTCGATGCGCTCCTTTCAAATGCTGAAGCGATGCGCGCAGACGGTGCTAGCGTGATGCATCTGGCGGTTGACGGAAAGCTGGCGGGAGTGTTGGCGGTGTCTGATCCGATCAAGGCGAGTACGGCAGAGGCGCTGGCGACATTGAAGGCCTCGGGTCTGCGCGTGATCATGGCAACGGGCGACGGCGTCACGACCGCAGATGCCGTTGCGAAGCGTCTTGGCATCGACGAAGTACACGGTGAGGTGAAGCCCGCCGACAAGCTCGCGCTGGTGAAGCAATTGCAGGCCGAGGGCCGCATCGTTGCGATGGCGGGCGACGGCATCAACGATGCACCCGCACTCGCTCAGGCCAATGTGGGTGTGGCGATGGGTACTGGCACTGATGTGGCGATGAATAGCGCAGCAGTCACACTGGTGAAGGGCGATTTGCGCGGGATCGCCACCGCGCGCGCCATCTCGGTGGCGACGATCGCCAATATGAAACAAAACCTCACCTTTGCCTTCATCTATAACGCGCTTGGTGTGCCGCTCGCGGCGGGCGTGCTGTACCCGTTCACCGGATGGTTGCTGTCCCCGATGATCGCCGCGCTGGCAATGAGCCTGTCATCGGTGTCAGTCATCACCAACGCGCTGCGTTTGCGTGGTGCGCGAATTTCACTGAACACCGATTCATCGGCCGCGTCGCCACACGATTCTGCGGCCGTCAGCGTCGAAGCTTCCTCGGCTTGACAGCGCTTGAGCCCGATTGATTTGGAGTCGAGTGAGTACTGAAAATCACGCAACAGCTTTTAGTGGAAAGCACTGTTACACAGGGGCTAAAATCGAATTTGTACACTTATCGACTTACCAAATTTTTCCGTTGTAGCCCCTTTGTAGAAGCGCTACGAATAGAAAAGCTGATGCTCCTTCCGAGGGCGACTAATGTCTGCCAGCGCACAGACAGCGTGCCGATCGGCGGCGCATACTCTATTCAGGAGGGCAATCATCATGGCTATTCATCATGCGGCGTCAGGCGAGTTGATCAACGTTCGACCCTTGCGCGAGGAGTTGTTGACCGCGCAGACAAAAGCGCTCTACAAATCCGATCAACTAGAAGTTTTTCGTATGGTGCTGCTGGCCGGTGTCAGCGTGCCGGAACATCAGGTTGTCGGTGAATTCACTGTGCAGTGCCTGGAGGGCAGCGTCGAATTTTCAATCGCGGGCACGAGCGAAATATTGCGTCAAGGTGATTTGATGTGCCTCAGCGGCTGCGTGCCTTACGCGTTACAGGCACTGGAGGATTCATCGATCCTGTTCACGCTGTTGCTACAAGGTGCATCGGCTCTTGATGGCTGATGCAAAATCTGGAGGCAATGACGCCGCCGTGACCCATGAGCCGCTGGTTTGCACCATCGGTCATTCAAACCGGACGATTGGCGCATTTGTCGACCTGCTGCTAGCCAATGACGTCGCGCGCGTGATTGATGTGCGCACCATCCCGCGCTCACGTCACAATCCGCAATTCAATCTCGACTCGCTGCCGCAGTCTTTGCAGGCTGTGGGTATCGCCTATGAGCACAGACCGGGTCTGGGCGGATTGCGGCACGCGCTGGCGACATCGGCCAACACCGGTTGGAGGAACGCTTCGTTCCGCGGCTACGCCGACTACATGCAAACAGACGCGTTTGCCGAGAACGTTGATGAAGTAATCCGGATTGCGCGCTCTGAGCGATGTGCGCTCATGTGTGCTGAGGCCGTGCCGTGGCGCTGTCATCGCTCGCTGATCGCAGACGCGCTGCTGGTTCGCGGCGTGTGCGTTGAAGACATTATCGGGGCACATGGCAGAAAGCCGCACGTGTTGACGCCCTTCGCGCAAGTCGATGGATTGCACGTGACTTATCCGCCAGCGGCGGATGAGGCGCCCAGTGCTGCCAACGATCCTAGTTCGCAGCTATCGCTTTTGCAATCGGAACAGCCGTGAACACACCTCGCCCCTCAGATTCACGACCGATGTTCTTCAATCTGTTGCAGATCCAGATGCCGGTTGGCGCGCTCACGTCGATCACGCATCGCATCACCGGCGTAGTGCTGGCAATGGGCATTCCTTTCGCGCTCTACGCGTTGCACTTGTCGCTCGATTCGGAGCAGTCTTATGCACGTCTGGCGCAGATCGCGAGCACGGTTCTATTCAAAGTGGCGGCCATCATCTTCATCTGGGCACTCTCACACCATCTGCTGGCGGGCGTGCGGCACCTGTTGATGGACGTTGATGTGGGTTCACATTTGCCAGCAGCGCGCCGCAGCGCCTGGCTCGTGAACGTGGGCGGTATTTTGATGGCGCTCATGGCGGCCGTAGCATTGTTTTGAGAAGGCCCTTTAGCGGATTACCCGCGTGGCTGGTGCAGCGTTTCAGCGCGGTACTTATGCTCGCCTTCATTGTCTTTGTGCTGTCGCATTTTTTATTCGAACCACCGCATTCGTATTCAGCGTGGCGAGGCTGGGCGCTGAGCCCGAGCGTCAGTATCGCCACTGCGGTCTTTTTCGCGGCGCTGTTGGCGCACGCCTGGGTCGGGTTGCGTGACGTCACACTCGACTATGTGGCACCCAGGCTTGCCCGGCTTGCCACACTTTCGCTGATCGCCGTCCTGCTCGTGGCTATTGCGGCATGGGTTGTTCAGATTTTGTTTCTGAGCCGCGGATAAAACGTTCACGCGAAAGACGCCTATGAAATTCTCAATCTATCGCTTCAACCCTGATGATGGCCGCCAGCCGCACATGCAGGACTTTGAAATCGCATTGCTCGACAGCGACCGGATGTTGCTCGACGTGATCATTCGCCTTAAGGCCGAGGACGAAACACTGAGTTTCCGAAAGTCGTGTCGCGAGGGGGTCTGCGGCTCGGACGCGATGAATATCAATGGTCGCAACGGATTAGCCTGCATCACACGAATTTTTGATTTGAAAGAGCCCGTAGTGCTCAGGCCCTTACCCAGCTTTCCGGTCATTCGTGATCTGGTGGTGGATATGAGCCGCTTTTTTTCGCACTATGTCTCGATCAAGCCTTACCTGGTTAACGACGAACCGCCTCCAGAAAAAGAGCGCCTGCAATCGCCTGCGGAGCGCGACAAACTGGACGGCTTGTGGGAATGCATTCTGTGCGGGTGCTGCACCAGCCAATGCCCCTCAGCGTGGTGGAACCCGGAAAAATTCCTGGGTCCTGCGGCGCTCTTGCAGGCGGAGCGGTTCATCGTGGATAGCCGGGATCGGGCGACGCCTGAACGGTTAGCAGACCTCAACGATGTGTACCGGTTATTTCGTTGCCGTTCCATCATGAATTGCACTGAGGTGTGTCCGAAAGGCCTCGCGCCTTCACGTGCCATAGAGATGATTCGACTGACAATGCTTTCGACGGCGCGATGAATACAAAGGAACTTATGAATACGAACATTGCGGCATCCGAATCCGTTGCGGCGCAACCTGTTGCGGAGGATGACGGACCGCTGTCACCGTGGTGGATACGCGCGATGGTGATCGTGATGGTGCTCGGCTTTTCGGGCCTGATCTACATCACCACACTGTCCTACCAGAATGCACCGCCGATTCCAGCGCAGGTGGTGGATGCGAACGGTGCGGCGGTGTTCAGCGGTGAAGAGGTGAGTGAGGGCCAGACCGTGTTCCTGCGCTATGGCTTGATGGCCAACGGCAGTATCTGGGGACACGGCGCGTATCTCGGGCCGGACTTCTCAGCTGCTGCCTTACATCGCATGGGATTAGTCACCGGCGAGGCGCTCGCGCAGGAGAAGCATCAGCAGAAATTTTCGGCATTGACGCGCTCGCAAGCCGCCGCAATCCGCGCCGAAACGGCAGTGGCGCTGAAGACCAATCGCTTTGATGTGACCACGGGTACGTTGCAGTTCACTGAGGCGCAGGCGGCGGCCTATCAGCAAGAAATCGTGTATTGGACAGCCTACTTCCGCGACCCGTCGAAGAACGGCGGACTGAAGGCTGACCTCATCACCGATCCGACCGAGCTGCGCCAATTCGCGGCGTTCGTCACGTGGGCCGCGTGGGCCTCCGTCGCCGCGCGACCCGGCGTGGACTATTCGTACACCAACAATTTCCCCTACGATCCGAGCGTTGGTAATCTGCCGATCTCGGGAGCGCTGTTCTGGAGTGCGCTCAGTCTTACTGTGCTGCTCGCGGGCATTGCCACCGTGTTACTGGCGTTTGGCAAATTTGATTATCTGGGGTGGATCACGCGCGGTCATCGCGTCAATCCGCAAATGCTGCCAGGGCACGCGAGCCGTGGCCAGCTGGCGCTGGTGAAGTTCTTCGTGGTCGTTGCGATCCTGCTGCTAGGGCAGTCGTTGGTAGGTGGCGCAGTGGCGCACTACCGCGCCGATCCGGGCAGCTTTTACGGGTTCCAGCTTGAGAAAATTTTCCCGAGCAATCTGATGCGCACCTGGCATCTACAGTTGGCAATTTTCTGGATCGCAACGGCCTATGTGGCGGCCGCATTATTTCTCGGACGATCTCTGCGCAGCGATGAACCACGCTGGCTGGCGGGCTGGACGCATGTGTTGTTCGGCGCGTTTGCTATCGTTATTTTCGGCAGTCTGTTGGGCGAATGGGCGGGTCTTGCTCAACTCTTCGGCGAGTGGTGGTTCTGGCTCGGCAATCAGGGCTGGGAATATCTGGAGTTGGGTCGCGTCTGGCAGATCCTTTTGGTCGCAGGACTTTTCATCTGGTTCATCATCCTGTGGGCATTGGTGCGCCCGAAGGCGTTGACTGATCGTGCTGCACAACCCATCGTCAGAATGTTTTTGGTGGCCGCGCTAGCGATTCCGTTTTTCTACATTCCGGCGATGTTTTTCGGTGCGAAAACCAACTTCACTGTCGTTGATACCTGGCGTGTCTGGATCATCCACTTGTGGGTCGAAGGGTTCTTCGAGTTTTTTGCGACGACGGTGGTGGCGCTGACGTTCTATCAACTCGGCTTGACGCGTCGCAACGTAGCGTTACGCGTGATTTATCTCGATGCGATCCTGTATTTTCTCGGCGGCCTGATGGGCACCGGCCATCACTGGTATTTCAGCGGGCAGACCAACGTCAATATGTCGTTGTCGGCCATATTCTCAGCGCTGGAAGTGGTGCCGTTGACGCTCTTGACGCTCGACGCGTGGGACTTCGTGCGCACAACGCGGGGGCAGCGCGATGCGTCGGGCAAAGTGATGGTCGTTCCGCACAAATGGACGTTTTATTTCCTGATGGCGGTAGGCTTCTGGAACTTTGTCGGCGCAGGAATGCTCGGTTTCCTGATCAATCTGCCGATTGTGAGCTACTACGAAGTCGGCACCATGCTGACACCGGCGCACGGCCACGCCGCCATGATGGGCGTGTTCGGCATGCTGGCTATTGCGTTAATGGTGTTCGTGTTGCGCCAGACCAGCAGCGACGCCCATTGGCCGGGCATCGAGAAATACGTTCGCTGCGCGTTCTGGGGCACCAACGTCGGGCTTGCCATGATGGTTTTGCTGAGCTTGTTCCCCGGCGGTTTGTTACAAGTTTGGGATGTGCTGGAAAACGGTTACTGGCATGCGCGCAGCCTGGAGTTTATTGGCAGCGAGCGCTCTCATTTCATTGAATGGATGCGTATGCCGGGGGACGTAGTGTTTATCGTCTTCGGAGCGGTTCCGCTGGTCATTGCGTCGCTGAAGGCGTATGTCGGCGTACGTCGGCAGAGCGGCTAGTCAACGGCATTTCGCGTGACAGCTTTTGATGAAACGCTATATTTTGTCGGGCCTAAGCGCGATTTTTGCCCAACGTCGACTTCTTGAAATATCGCATGGTAGCCCCCATAAAATAAGGGCTATCAGCAAAAGCTGATAGCCCTTATGATGCGCGACGCTGAGACGCTTCGATGTTCGCTAACGTCTGCGATTCGGTCGCAGCTAGATTTTGCCCATCACCAACAATACGATGAGGATGAGCACTAACAGCCCGATGCCACCGCTGGGTCCGTAGCCCCAACTCTTGCTGTGTCCCCAGCTGGGAAGTGCGCCGACCAACAACAGAATCAAGACGATTAGAAGAATGGTTCCGATGCTCATGAGTGTCTCCTTTTAGGGGGCGTTGATTGATCTATTGTTTTGGTGCAGGCGGCGTGATGATGACCGTCGTGCTGTCACCGGTTTTACCCGGATCGCCTTTCATGCCATCGTTGCCCGGTGCGCCTGTCGAGCCAGTTGAACCCGTCGATCCGGTTGAGCCAGTCGATCCGGTTGAGCCAGTCGCGCCGGTTGGGCCTGCTGGGCCGGGCACAGCGACTGGCACCGGTACGGCCACGGTTGCCGGTGTCGCAACGACCACTGGACGGTCACAACCCGCGAGCGTGAACGAAATTGCGACGGCGGCTAGCGCCAGTATCGAAGTAGATGTTTTCATGGAGAGTCCTTTTTTAGTTGAATGATCAGCACCAAATCGGCGCTGAAATTGTGGAAAGTTTGGGTAATGGGTCGTTGCAGATCGCGTCACTGGGCAAGCGATGTCGCGATCTCCCTGGGCGAGAGGATGCGCAACTAGAGCGGCACGTCGCCCCAATAGGGCGTCGTGCCGTAATAGTTGTGGATGCTTGCCGTCCAGGTGTGGTCAGCCATGTCGGGCCAACGGCCCTTGTCGAATCCGGGCGCGTCCTTCAGGCTATCCTTTTCGATGCGCAGGACAAATCGGTGACGCTTGGTATCGAGTTCGAGCGCGTTCCATGGGACGGCAAATAGTTTCTCGCCGATGCCAAGCACACCGCCGAAGCTCATCACCGCGTAGCCGACTTTGCCGTTTCTCATGTCGAGCATAATTTCCTTGATCTCGCCCAGCTCCTCATCCTTGTGGTTGAAGACCAGATCGCCGATCAGCGTCTCTGCGCCCATGAGATCCGGACCCGGCCCGCGGTCGGTTCCCGAAACCACTGATGCGGTCGCATGACCGTTGTAGATGCCCAGTCGGTCGCGCGTTACGTAAGTCATAGAGACTCTCCTGATGATTCATGTCAAAAATTTGACGGATGCACGTGGTAACAATGTGTTTGCCAAGCGCAGTGCGGCTAATTTATGCGCAAACTTGGGTTTGGTCTGTATGCCAGCGCACTTAAGGGCAAAAAAACAATTTTTGTTGCACAAAAATCGTCGCAACATGCCCTGGCCGCCAAAGTTTGCATCGCGACCCATGCAAACTGGCACTCCACATGCCGGGCCCGTCGCAAGGCAAAAAAGTCGAATTAAGAGACGTGTCCGTTGTGTTCGCCATCGAACAGACGAGTGCCACTCACCTGCTTAAGATTGGGATGCGAACGTTCAATCGGTGTCAAGTTTGACGGTGATCAAAGTGCTGAGGCGAATCATCACCTACTGTTCCACATTCATCCACCTATCCCGCAAGGACTTGCCCCATGCACATTCTTTTAGCCGTCGACGGAAGCTCCTACAGCAAGCACATGTTGGCCTACATTGCTGCGCACGATGAGCTGCTGGGGGCTGGGCATGAGTTCACAGCCATCACATCAGTGATTGCTGTGACACCGAACGCTACGCATTTTCTCGACCGCTCGGCGCTCGATAGTTACTACCACGATGAGGCAGAGAAAGTGTTTCATCCGATCCGGGAATTCGCGGCACAGCGTCAGTGGAAGCTCACGACGCATCAGGCCAAGGGCAACGCGGTTGATGCCATCATCGCCTTCGTTGATAGCGAGAAACCAGACCTCATTGTGATGGGAACACACGGCCATTCCTCGCTGCTCAATGTCGTGCTGGGTTCGGTCACGACCGGCGTTCTGTCGCGCTGCAAAGTGCCTGTGTTGTTGATTCGTTGAGCGCCGTCACATGCCTTTCGTAGCCACCGACGGACCCGCAGAGCAGCAGAAACTGGCCACCTGCGCTGTGAATCCGCTCTCTCCAGAACTGCTTCGCCAGATGCACGCGTGGTGGCGTGCGGCTAACTACCTGTCCGTCGGCCAAATCTACCTGCGCGCCAATCCGTTGCTCAAAGAACCGCTCAAGCTGGAGCACATCAAGCCGCGTTTATTGGGCCACTGGGGTACCACGCCCGGCCTGAACTTTTTGTATGTACATCTCAATCGGCTGATTAAAGAAAACGATCTCGACCTGATCAACATAATCGGTCCGGGCCACGGCGGACCCGGGCTGGTTGCAAGCACCTATCTGGAGGGGACGTACACCGAAACTTATCCGGGTATTTCGCAGGATCAAGCAGGCATTCAGAAACTGTTTAAACAGTTCTCGTGGCCCGGCGGTATTCCCAGTCACGTCGCGCCCGAAACACCCGGCTCAATCCACGAGGGCGGTGAACTGGGTTACTCGCTCTTGCACGCATACGGCGCTGCATTTGATAATCCAAATTTGATCGTCGCCTGCATAATTGGCGATGGCGAAGCGGAAACAGGAGCGCTCGCAGCGAGCTGGCATTCCAATAAGTTTTTAAATCCCGAACGCGATGGCGCAGTGCTACCGATATTGCATCTCAACGGATTCAAAATCGCCAATCCTACGGTGCTTGCTCGCATTGGGCATGATGAGCTGACCGCGCTGATGCGCGGGTACGGTTATGAGCCGCATTTCGTTGTCGGTGATGATCCGATGGAGGTGCATCAGCGGCTCGCTGCGACGCTCGATACAGCACTTGCCGAAATCCGCGCCATACAGGTGGCTGCGCGCTCAGATCGTGCTAACAATCCACCAACGCGCCCGCGTTGGCCCATGATCGTGTTTCAAACGCCAAAGGGTTGGACCGGGCCAAAGTTCGTTGACGGATTGCCAGTTGAAGGCACCTGGCGAGCCCATCAGGTCCCCATCGCTAGCTTCAAAACGCAGGAGCACATTGCGCAACTCGAAGCATGGATGAAAAGCTACGTGCCCGAAGCATTGTTCGACGAGCACGGCATGTTTCGCGATGAGTTTGCGCAACTTGCACCTGCAGGTTCGCGACGCATGGGTGCCAATCCCAACGCCAACGGTGGCGAGCTTTTGCGGCCGCTGACGTTGCCAGACTATCGAGATTTCGCGGTGGCCGTGTTGCAGCCGGGCTGCGTCAAAGTCGAGTCAACGCGTGTGCTCGGAGCGTTTCTGGCAGGCGTAATGAAGGCGAATCTTGAGACCGCCAACTTTCGACTGTTCGGCCCGGACGAGACGGCGTCTAACCGCCTCGGTGCCGTGATCGACGTCACTGGAAAAACGTGGATGGCGGACATAGAACCGGTCGATGTCGACTTGTCCTCTGATGGCCGCGTCATGGAAGTATTGAGTGAACATTTGTGTGAAGGCTGGCTCGAAGGCTATTTGCTCACGGGGCGGCACGGATTTTTTTCGTGCTATGAGGCGTTCATACACATTATTGATTCCATGTTTAACCAGCATGCGAAGTGGTTAAAAGTGTGCAATCACATTGCATGGCGCAGACCCATCGCATCGTTGAACTATCTGCTTACGTCTCACGTCTGGCGGCAGGATCACAATGGATTTTCGCATCAGGATCCTGGCTTCATTGATCACGTCGCGAACAAAAATGCTGATGTCGTGCGCATCTATCTTGCGCCCGATGCCAACTGCTTGCTCTCGGTTGCCGATCAATGTCTGCGCAGTCGTAACTACGTCAATCTGATCATCGCAGGCAAGCAGCCTGAGTGGCAATGGCTCGACATCGATGCCGCAGATCGCCACTGCGCCATAGGTGCGGGGATCTGGCACTGGGCCAGCAACGATGACGGAGAACCGGATGTCGTGATGGCCTGCGCGGGTGATGTGCCAACGGTTGAGACGATGGCTGCGGTCACGCTCTTGCGTGAATACGTGCCCGACATTCGCATTCGTGTCGTAAATGTGGTTGACCTGATGACGTTGCAACCAAAAACCGAACATCCGCATGGGCTAAGCGATGATGTATTCGATGCCATTTTCACCACGAGCCAGCCAATCATCTTCGCGTACCACGGCTACCCAGGCCTCATTCACCGGCTGACGTACCGGCGACATAATCACGACAATCTCCACGTTCGTGGCTACAAAGAGGAAGGCACCACGACAACGCCTTTTGACATGGTGGTGTTGAACAACATGGATCGTTTCCAGCTTGCGCTCGATGCAATCCGCCGCGTACCGCGTCTCGCGGATCTGGTGGAGGAAGCGACCGCCCGTTATCACGCCACGATTGCCAGACACAAGGCCTACATCTGCGAGCACGGAGATGACATGCCGGAGGTTCGTGAATGGCGCTGGAAAAGCGTGACGTGAACGACGACTCATGTTTGCCCATACTGGCGCTGAACGCGGGTTCCTCGTCTCTTAAATTCGGTGTTTATCTGGTTGGCATGCACACCAGCCGAAGGTTGGTGTCTGGCGAGGCGGAGACCGTTGCGGCAGGGCACGTTGCTTTCGTAGCCAATGACGCGGATGGCAAGCGCCTGGTCACCGACACCGAGCTGCTGAGCTCTCCGTTCGAAGCGATTGATCGCATCGCTGAATTGTTGGTCGAAGAAAGATTGCCAACGATTGCTGCGGTCGGCCACCGTATCGTTCACGGCGGACCGTTGTGTCGCCACCACACCGTGATCGATGCGACTGTGTTGCAGCATTTAAACGATGCAAAGACGTTTGCTCCGTTGCATGTGCCACCGGCATTGTCTCTGCTCGAATTCGCGCAGAAACAATTTCCCGACGCACAGCAGGTGGCTTGCCTGGATACGGCCTTTCACACCACGATGCCGGACGTCGCACGCACATTGCCGATTCCGAAAGAATTTCGGGCGCTTGGCATTGAGCGCTACGGGTTTCACGGCCTGTCGTGCGAATCTATCGTGCGTCAGTTTGGTGCCGACGTGCCCAAACGCCTCATCATTGCGCACCTCGGTCACGGTGCCAGCGTGACCGCTGTGTCCAACGGGATGTCAATCGATACCAGCATGGGATTGACCCCGAGCGGCGGCGTCATCATGAGCACCCGCTGCGGCGACATTGACCCCGGTGTGCTGGCATTCTTCGTTCGCGAACAGGGTTACAGTGCTGAACAATTTGAAGACCTGATCGATCATCGCTCGGGAATGATTGGCATCTCCGGCGTCAGCGGCGACATGCGGAAACTGCGCAGTGCTGCCACGTCAAACCTCGATGCTGCGCTCGCGATTGAGATGTTCTGCTATTCGATTCGCAAGCAAGTCGCCGCGATGGCGGCGGTACTCGGTGGTGTTGATGCGCTGGTATTCACCGGCGGCATTGGTGAAAACGACGCTGCGACCCGAACCATCATCTGCGAAGGGCTGCAAGGACTTCACATCATCGCCGAGCCAGCGTGCGTGCGGGTGATGCCAGCGCAAGAAGACGAACAGATCGCGCTGCATACCTGGCATCTAACGCATTGAATTCAATTGCATCGTGCAGCGCCACCCACCGGCGAATCCCATGGCTACGAGCGCGTCTAATGCACGTCTTTCGAACCATGGGCATCACCTTGGTAGCCGAAAAAGCAAAGTATTTGGCGATGATTGAGCTCCGACTCGCTCGGTAGCTCGTTCGTTCGCTATTCTTAGGTCGCGACCTTAAGCGGCAATAGTCGGTCATACTCCGTTTTGACAACGGCATAGCATTCGCACGAGCGCTTCTCTAGGCCCGGCCGATCCAGCACGGTAATGTGTCCGCGCTGATAGCGAATCAGCCCGGCAGTCTGCAACTTGCCTGCCGCTTCGGTGACACCTTCACGACGAACACCGAGCATGTTGGCGATTAGCTCTTGCGTCATCACCAGATCGTTGCTTTTGAGTCGGTCCAGACTCAATAACAGCCAGCGGCACAATTGTTGATCCAGCGA
>JBDSYI010000307.1:0-2235 GCA_039925745.1 Casimicrobium sp.
GGGTTGACCATCGTCATTATTTCGCATGATCTCGACTTGCTGTGGCAGGTCTGTGATCGCGTGGCGGTCTTGGGCGAGGGCCGCGTGATCGCCAACGGATCGATGGAAGAGCTCTCGCACAACGAGCACCCTATCGTGCGTGAATATTTCGTCAATCGCCGGGACAAAAAGACCGTCGCGTCGGTCTCACCCCCTTCGAAGCCCGAGCAACCGGCGCTAGCAATCATGAAAAAGGACTGACGTGGAAGACAAGGTGAACTACACGGTGGTCGGCGCGTTTGTGTTGGCCCTGGGTGCTGCGCTCATCGCTGCTGTGCTCTGGTTGTCCGCCGGCATTACTGGCAAGAAGCATTACGACACCTATCAATCCATCATCCGCGAGTCGGTCGCGGGCTTGAGTCTTGATGCTCCCGTCAAGTATCTGGGGGTCAACGTTGGTAAGGTGAGCGAGATCGTGATTGATCCGAAAGACTCGAGTCAGGTTCGACTACGATTCCGGATTGAAACAGGCACGCCGATTAAAGAAGACACCGAAGCGGTACTTAAAACGCAGGGCCTCACCGGTATTGCGTTTGTCGAACTGACCGGCGGCACGGCCGGGGCAAAGGCGTTGGTGGCTGCGAACGGCGACGATATTCCTACGATAACCTCAAAACTATCGCTCAGCACGCGACTGGAAAATGTGCTGACGACCGTATTGGCAAATGTGGATCGCATGTCTGACAGCCTGAATGCAGTGTTCGATGCCGGCAATCGGGCAGCGCTCAAACAGACACTGGCGGATACGTCGACTTTGATGCATGAGCTCGCTGCACAAAAAGGTAACCTGAGTGCTGGCATCGAGGACGCCGCCCGCATCGCGCGAAACACGGCTCAGGCAAGCGCGAAATTCGGTAAGGCCATTGACCGCATCACGGCGGCAGCTGACCGCATCACGGTTGCCGCTGATTCCGTGGACAAGCTGGGGAAGACGGCGACCACTGCAAGCGAAAGCGCCGCACGAAGCGTTGACGCGGCCGCCAACGGAATTCAAAAGGTCGCGGCGGACTCCGGCCCGGCGCTCACGCAATTGCTCGAAGAACTCAATCAGTTGGCCGCGTCGTTGCAGCGACTCAGTGAACAAACCGCGCAGAACCCAAATAGTCTGCTTCTGGGCGCGCCAAAGATAAAGCCCGGTCCGGGCGAGAAAGTCACACCATGATCCGAACCTTTCGTGGGCGATGGGTTGCTACCTGCGTCGCTTTAAGTGTGTTGAGCGGCTGCTCGTCGCTGTTGCCAACGCCTGCTACGCCACCGTCGCTATTCACGCTTGACGACGGCTCGTCAGCGTTTGTGGCTAACGCATCAAAGCCGGCACCCGGCGCGACCGCAAAGACGCCCGATGGGACGTTGATCATCAACACCCCGAAGGCGGCGGCAGGGTACGCAACGTCGCATATCGTCTATGCCCGCCGCACCCACGAAATCGAATATTTCGCCTTCAGTCAATGGGTAGACTCGCCAGCGCAAATGCTTACGCCGTTGATCGTGCGTGCGGTCGAACGAACCGGCGCGTTTCAGGCGGTGCTGGCCTCGCCGACGGCGGCCACAGGACGGTTTCGGCTGGACACGGAAATCATTCGTCTACAGCAGGATTTCTCCGCCCCTCCGAGCCGAGTCCGCCTCACCCTGCGCGCCGTACTTATTGACACAACGACCAAAGCCGTCGTCGCGCGTCGGGAGTTCGATGCCAGCGTCACGTCGAGCAGTGAGGACACCTACGGCGGCGTCGTGGCCGCACAGGCGGTGACTCAACGTTTGCTGACCGAACTCGCAGGGTTTTGCGCTGAAGCCGTCGCGCGTTAAAGCCTGCGCCGCTCTTGTTTAGCGGCTGATTCGGAACCTGCTTTTGAGTTGAAAAAGTTATATAGCTTTTCGCTGTATGCTTGGTTTCATAGGGGCTGAACGCGATTTTTGCACTTAGTCGACAATTCGATAAAGTGGCAGGTTGCCCCAGCATAACAAGCGCTTCAGCGAAAAGCCAATCCGATTTTCATCGTAGCTAAAACCTCTGCCGCTGTGAGCGATTCCGTGTTACAGCCCTCCCAAATCTCACCACATCGGCTCGTGAAACTCACTACTGCGCCGTATAGCTGTGGCCTCAGCGGTCTCTCAGCGCCAGTAACCCTTCCGGTCATGGGCTTCATGCAGTCGCTCTTCGTAGTCACGATCAACCAGCAAAGCTTCGGTGTATTC
>JBDSYI010000308.1:0-16301 GCA_039925745.1 Casimicrobium sp.
CGCACCTGGCGGTCGCCGATGCCACCGGCCAGATCAGCCAGCGCCGGAATCGCCTTTTTAACGTCCGCGTTCGCCGCGACGTCGGCATGTTTGGCCATTGCGCCGATCTTGACGACGCCCCCCGCGACGGAGATCGCCTTCATATCCGGGATGAGCGACAAGTCGATCATCGCGTCAGGCGAGGCAAGACCCAGTTTCATCGAGGCCAGGATGGATTGCCCACCCGCCAAAAAACGTAAGTCCCCACCACCGCCAGCGAGTGTCGCGGCGCTGGCGAGGTCTTTCGGTTGGTGCAATTCAAATGCATTCATTGTCTGGCCTCCTTAAGCGTGTACCGACTGGGATTGGGTTTGCATGGCGCGCCACACGCGCTCAGGCGTCGCGGGCATATCGATGTGTTTGACGCCGATGGCGTCGGTCACTGCGTTGATAAACGCAGGTGGCGAACCAATTGCGCCTGCTTCGCCGCAGCCCTTCACGCCCAACGGATTGTGCGTGCAGGCAGTGACGTTGTTGCCCACTTTGAAGTTCGGGAAATCGTCGGCGCGCGGCATGGCGTAATCCATGTAACTCGCGGTCAACAGCTGCCCGCTTTCGGGGTCATAGATGCAATCTTCGAGCAACGCCTGACCAAGCCCCTGCGCGACGCCTCCATGCACCTGCCCTTCGACTATCATCGGATTGATGATGTTGCCGAAATCGTCCACGGCCGTGAACGCGCAGATCTCAACTTTGCCGGTTTGCGGATCAACTTCCACTTCACAAATGTGCGTTCCGGCGGGATACGTAAAGTTGGTCGGATCGTAGAAGGCGTTCTCGTTTAAGCCCGGTTCAAGCTTGTCGAGCGGATAGTTGTGCGGCACGTAGGCCGTGAGTGAAACGCTCGCGAACGGCACTTTTTTGTCAGTACCTTTCACGATGAATTCGCCGTTGACGAATTCAATGTCGGTGTCACTGGCTTCGAGCAAATGCGCTGCGATTTTCTTGCCTTTGGCGATGACTTTGTCGACCGCTTTCACGATGGCCGAGCCACCGACCGCGAGTGAACGGGAGCCATAGGTCCCCATGCCGAACAACACCTTGCCGGTGTCACCGTGCGAGATGGAAACGTCATCGATTGGAATGCCTAATTTGTCGGCGACGACCTGAGCAAACGTCGTCTCGTGACCCTGACCGTGCGAATGTGAACCGGTGAACACTTCGACCTTGCCCGTCGGATGCACACGTACTTCACCCGACTCAAACAATCCGGCGCGAGCACCGAGCGCGCCCGCCACATTTGACGGCGCAAGACCGCACGCTTCGATGTAGCTCGAATAGCCCAAGCCACGTTTCATTCCACGCGCTTCGGATGCCGCTTTGCGCGCTGCAAAACCCGCAACGTCCGCCATCTTGATCGCACCATCAAGCGTCGCGTCGTAGTCGCCCACGTCATACGTCAAACCGACTGGCGTGGCGTACGGGAAGGTGCGAATAAAGTTGCGGCGACGAATTTCCGCCGGATCGAGTTTCATGTCGCGGGCGGCGACCTCAACCATCCGCTCAACAACGTACGTCGCTTCAGGACGACCCGCGCCGCGATAGGCGTCGACCGGCGAGGTGTTCGTAAACACTGCCGTCACTTCAACATAGATCGACGGCGTCGTGTATTGACCGGCCAGCAACGTTCCGTAAAGAATCGTCGGCACGGCGGTTGAAAACGTTGAAAGATACGCACCCATCGCCGCCGTGGTGTCTACGCGGAAGGCGAGGAACTTGCCGTCCTTGTCCATCGCGAGTTGCGCTTTGGTCACGTGATCACGACCGTGCGCATCAGACAAAAACGCCTCGGTTCGATCGGCCGTCCATTTGATCGGACGATTGACGCGTTTACTCGCCCACACAAGTACCGTTTCTTCGGCGTACACGAATATCTTCGAACCAAAACCACCGCCGACGTCTGGAGCAACCACACGCAATTTATGCTCAGGTATGCCCAGCACAAACGCGCACATCAGCAGTCGCTCAACGTGCGGGTTCTGGTTCGCCACATACAGCGTGTAACTCTCGCTGGAGCGGTCGTATACGGCGTTCGCCGCGCGCGGCTCCATCGCATTTGGCGCGAGGCGTTGATTGATAAGCTCCAGCGTGCTGATGTGATGCGCCTTTTCGAACGCAGCTTTCACGCCCGCTTCGTCACCATGTCCCCATGTGTAGCAAACGTTGTTCGGTGCCTGATCATGCACCGCCGTCTTGCTGGCGGCGGCAGTGCCCGTGCTCACGACTGCGGGCAGGATGCCGTAATCAACTTCCATCGCGTCTGCCGCAGCGCGCGCCTGCTCCGGCGTCTCAGCGATAACGACGGCTACGTGATCGCCGACGTAGCGGGCTTTTCCGATACACAAAATCGGATGTGGCGGCTCAATGGCTGGCGTGCCGTCTTTGCTGGTGATCCCCCAGCCACACGGCAGGCCACCAATTTTCGATTCTTCAATGTCCTTGCCGGTAAAGATTGCAACTACACCGGGCATTGCCGCTGCCGCCGTTGAATCGATGCCGTTGATCGTGGCATGAGCATGCGGCGAGCGCACGAAGGCCGCGTAGGTTTGGCGCGGCAGGATGATGTCGTCGGTGTATTGGCCGTTGCCGGTCAGAAATCGGTAGTCTTCTTTGCGCGTGACGCGTGCGCCTATTCCGTCAGCTTTCATCATCTTCTCCTTAGCTCATTGCAGCCAGGCCAGCTTTCACTGACGTGACAATGTTCTGATAACCCGTGCAGCGGCAAATGTTGCCGTCGAGACAAGCACGAATTTCTTCGTCGCTTGGGTTCGTCACCTTGCCTTTGAGTTCGCAGGCGCTCATGACCATGCCGGGCGTACAGAAGCCGCATTGCAGCCCGTGGTGTTCCTTAAACGCAGCCTGCATCGGATGCATGTCGCCATTGGCGGCAGCGAGTCCTTCAATGGTCATCACATCTGCGCCCTGCGCCTGCGCGACCAGCATGTTGCAGGACTTCACAGCGCGACCGTTGACGTGCACCGTGCAAGCGCCGCACTGCGACGTGTTGCACCCCACATGGGTGCCAGTCAGGCGCAAATGTTCGCGGATAAATTCGACCAGCGTGGTCGAGGCTGCGACGGCAGCCGTGACTGACTTGCCGTTCACCTTCATGGTGATGTTCATTGACATGATGCACTCCTCCTTATGAAATACAGTTGTTAAAACCACTAACGAAGAATAACCGCAAAGTTCGTACCACCAAAGTTCTCTTGCGTAGCTCAATGGCAGCAGCAATACAGCACCCGGGTTTTCCGCGCGGCGCTTCACCCGAATCGAACATTTGCTGCAGCTGAGGTGTCGCAAATGCACGCACTACGATCAACAAGTGTTGCAAATTGGAGCAGCCAATTTCGGATAAACTTCGATCAGACTGCAGTGCCTCGGAGGAGAATGTTCGCCCGTTGCCGGTCTGTTCTTAAGTCGGACATCGCGAAGCAGGAGGAATTATGTTCGCGCCAGACTCGCCCCAGGGGAAACATCCCAATTCATCTGCGGTCGGCACATTTGCTGCTGATACGCACACCATGTTGATCGAAACTTCATGGAGTCGCAGCAAGCGATCCGGCCTGCAGCCGCGCATGATGCAGGACTTTCAAACGCTGCCAACCACTGACCTGCGACTGCTGCGCGAACAGCATCGCTCGCTGATGCAGCACGCAACTCCGGTCATGACAACGCTGCATCAGCAGATCATCGATGCCGAAAGCGTGGTCGTGCTGACCGATGCTCAGGGCGTTGTATTGCACACCATTGGCGAACCTGCGTTTGCGGAAAAGGCGGCGAAGGTAGCCATGCGTCCGGGTGTCAGTTGGGGCGAAGAACTGAAGGGCACCAACGCCATCGGGACCGCCATTTACGAGCGCCAGCCAGTGGTCATTCACGCCAATCAACACTTTCTTGAGGCCAATCACGGTCTCACGTGCTCGGCCTCGCCGATCTTCGCGCCTGCGGGTGATTTGATTGGCGTGCTCGACGTTACCGGTGACTATCGCGGTTTTCACAAACACACGATCAGCCTGGTACGCATGAGCGCGCAGCTGATCGAGAACACATACTTCCGTCGCACTTATTCAGGCCAGCTAATCGTCGCGTTCCACGCGAGGCCTGAATTCATCGGCACGTTGATGGAGGGCCTGATTGCTTTTGCGCCGGATGGGCACGTCCTTGCCGCCAATCGAAGCGCCTGCCTGCAGCTTGAGTTGTCACTAGCCTCCGTGCGCACCCACACGGCGGTATCGCTGTTGCGCAGAAGTGCCAGTGAGCTGCACGAATTGGCATTTCATGCGGCAATCGAACCGCTGCAATGCGTGCTACCCAGCGGCGTTCGGATTCATGCGGTGCCAAGCGCTTCGAGCGCCCGATACTTTGCTTCGGGGGCGGTGGAGAGCGATGACGGTCTCGTCACCCGCAGGACGCCACCTCAACCGGCGACAGACCCCGCTCAATCCCCTGAACCCACACCGCGCCGCACCGCGAAATCGCAAGCATCGAGCGCCGTATTGCCACAGGCCAATCTCGACGATCTCGACTCAGGTGATGCTCAGATTGCCAATGTCATTGCCCGGTTGCGCAGGGTCGCGCACACCGATGTCAGCATACTGATCGAGGCAGAAACTGGCGCCGGCAAAGAGTGGTTTTCGATGGCGATTCATCGTGCTTCGGAACGTCGGAACGGCCCTTTTGTGGCGGTCAACTGTGCGGCGATTCCGGAAGGCCTGATCGAATCGGAACTGTTTGGCTATGACGAAGGCGCGTTCACGGGAGCCCGCCGTAAAGGCCACATCGGTAAGCTGCGCGAGGCGAGCGGAGGCACCCTGTTTCTCGATGAAATCGGCGACATGCCACTGGCGATGCAGGCGCGCTTACTGCGCGTTTTGCAGGAGCGCGTGGTCACGCCGCTGGGCAGCAACAAATCTATAGCAGTCGACGTACGACTGGTCTGCGCGACGCACAAACGTCTACGCGAGCTACTCAAGGCGCACACTTTCCGCGACGATTTGTATTACCGCCTGAACGGACTGACGGTGCGCTTGCCGCCACTGCGCGAGCGTAGCGACGTGCGCGAGATCGTGACCCGACTGCTGCTGTCGATGAATAGCCATGGGGGTCCGCGCTGGCAACTCGCGCCCGACGTCTGGGCGCTTATGCTGCGTCACCCGTGGCCCGGTAACCTGCGCCAATTGTCCAACGTGCTCACCACCTCGATGGCGATAGCAGCGCCGGGCGCAGTGATCGAGAGTAAACATCTGCCCGACGATTTTCTCGATGACATTATCGAGCGTGACAGCATTCTGTCGCCAGGTATTGCCGTGACATTGGCGACACCTGTTGCCCCCAGCGTACCCGTATCGCTCGACGATATGACGGTCAGCGCCATGCAACTCGCGCTTGAACGTCATCGTGGCAACGTCTCTGCCGCCGCGCGTGACTTGGGCGTCAGTCGCAATACCCTGTACCGCAAACTTCCGAAGTCGCAACCGGGCGCATCGGATACGTAGACTTACAACGCCCACTGGAACACTGATCGTGATAAGGGCACGTTGCATCTGCCGCGCGAGTGTCGTCTACAACATTTACGGCTGAGTGCGGCTGCGAGAGTAGGCCTGGTCTGACGTGCAAACCCGCCCTTCTCCGATCGTTACGCGTAGGAAGCAAGCTTACTCTGGAAGAGTGAGTTTTCTGAAGGGTGACGGAGGTAAAGATGTCAAAGTTAATAGTTGCGCGTTTTCATGAACAGCAGGAAACGGCGGCGGCAGTTTCAGCGTTGATGGCAGCAGGTTTTGTTGCGTCGGAAATCAGTTCGTTCTATGTGACCAGTCCGGGGCAGCACGACATATTTCCGTTAGGTGGTGACAGCGAGTCATCGTCCGGTGCGAAAGATGCGGGCGAAGGAGCCGCCGCGGGTGCAGGCGCAGGAGGTGTGGTCGGCGGCGCTGTAGGTGCGTTGGCCATTCCGATAGGAGGCCCGGCAGCGGTAGTCGGCGGCGCGCTGATCGGCGGCTACATCGGATCCCTGGTGGGCAGTTTCTCTGAAATGAAAGAGAAAGGCGAAAGCGAAGCCGATGGCGAGAAGCAGCAGCCAATTCGAAAGGCGGGCATGTTGGTCGCGGTTTCGGCATCCGATTCGTCAAGGCAAGCCTCAGCGATCAACGTTCTCCGTCAATCGGGTGGACACGACCTGGAGTTGGCGAACGGTCACATTGAAGGTGGCGACTGGGCAGACTTCGATCCGCGAGTACCACCGACGTTTTTGCGTGGACGCTGATTGTCGCGAGCGACCGGTACTGCGCAACGCCTTAGACTGGCTCCAACGGAACCTGGCAAGATTGTGGGACTCCAACCATTTTGAACAGGAGTCAGCCATGAAGAAGAATTTCGCCGTTGTGGCCTTGTCAGTATCGCTCCTTGCGCAATCGGCGTGGGCTGGCCCTAACTTGACGGTAGTGTTTGTAAACCCCGAGAAGTATTCGGATGCCAGTTATTCGAGCTCGTTTGCCAACGCGCAGGATCAAGCCGACGTTCAACGAGATATCGAACAACATCTCCAGAGCCTGGCGGAGCGCACACTCCCATCTGGCGACTCATTAAAAATCGAGGTACTGGACATCGACCTGGCCGGCCGCGTTGAACCATTCCGTTCCCGCGTTGGTGCCGATGTTCGCGTCGTCCGCGATATCAGTTGGCCGCGCATGGAGTTGCGCTATACGTTAACGCACGGAGGCCAGGCAACAGCGAGTCGGGAAGAGCGCCTCAGCGATCTAAATTACCTTTCTTCGTTTAACCGCTATTCGAGCGGCGATCGGTTGCGCTATGAAAAAGCGATGCTTGACCATTGGTTCGCCGAGCGATTTGCAAAACGATAGGTGCCGGCGACATGACGATACAACGGGTCGAGGGCGGCAATAAGGTAGCGCCGACATCGATTCCGATCGCGGATTTCGCGCCGTGGACCGTGCCGCGACCCAACATCCCGCCAGACCCTCCTGGCGGCCCTTGATTCGCGACGCCGTCGGAACGCCGCAGACCGATCGCGGCGGAGCTCGCGACAACCCACTGCCATTAAATTCAACCAGGGAGAAAAGCTATGAAGATTCAGGTCAATACCGATGCTCACATTGAGGGCCACGAGGCGCTCGCGACCCATGTCAGTACAACTGTGGAGCACGCCCTGCGACACTTCCATGATCGCGTGACGCGGGTGGAAGTCCACCTGAGCGATGAGAACGGTGGCAAGAGTGGAGCGCACGACAAGCGCTGCGTGATGGAGGCGCGGCTCGAAGGTCGTCAGCCGATCGCTGCCACCGACGAAGCTGCGTCGCTGCATCAGGCAATACGCGGCGCTGCCGACAAACTCGCTCGGCTGATCGATAGTCAGCTCGGGCGCGTGGCGAGCAGCGTCCGCACGCCCGATATGCCAATGGAAGAATAAGCGAGCGGAACATCGGCCTGCGCGGCAGTGCAGGCAGTGCGGCATATGCCGAATGCGTTAGCTCAGACACGATTGGTTCGACCCAAATACGTAGCGCTGCCAGTCTTTCCGCTTCACCTGAAGTGCTTCGCTTCGTTTGTGATTCCGCCCGATATCGCAAGTCGACTTGCCGGATAAATACCGATGTGGGCTCTGACCGCCGGTGCGTTCACGCGTAAGCTGTTAACTCCATATTGTCTGCACGGTGCCTAACTTTCATGTGCAGCGCCTTTCCGTTGCAACGATAATGGTGATGCAACGGATTGATACCTTCGACTGCATCTCATCTCGGCACCCTCTTATGCGACTTAAGCCTGTGGCTTTGCCTGCCAAACTGAGTCCACCGCGATTGCATAACGCAGTGCCTCGCGAACGCCTGTTCGCTGAGCTTGACGCACTGCGCGAGCGGCATGCAGCAGTTTGGATTGGCGGTATTCCGGGTGCCGGTAAGACCACGTTAATCGCTTCATACTGCACGAGCCGCATGCTGCGATGCGTATGGTATCGATTGGATGCCAACGACAACGATCTGGCAGGTTTTTTCCAGTTGTATGGGCAGGCGATAGACGCTCAGGCGCTGACCTCAAAAACGACGCAGCGGCCCGTGTTTGACGCCGAGCATCTTCGCCAACCGCGCGCCTTTGCGCGAGCGTGGTTTCGCAGCGCGTTCGCCGTGTTGCCGCGACCGGTTGCGCTGGTGCTTGACAATCTTGAGCACGCAGCGTTGCCGAGCCTGCCCGAGCTGCTCGCCTGCGCTATTGACGAGCTGCCCGAGGGAATCACGTTGCTGATGACCAGCCGTCATGCCCCGCCAGCCGAACTGGCAGGTGCGCGCCTCACGGGTGCGCTGGCCGCGATGACCGAAGCTGATTTGCAGTTCAACACGAACGAGACCGCTGCCTACGCACACGCGTTTGATCTCGACCCTACGCTTGTTGCGAAAGCGTCGCTGCGCACCAACGGATGGGCAGCGGGCTTGCGGCTTATCAGTCCAACCCGTAGCGTTGACGGCGTCGATACGGTCAATGACGTCGCCACGCTGAGCGTAAAGCCGCGCGATGGCCAGCTGTTGGTTGATTACTTTTCCGAGCTACTGCAAGCGAACGTGGACGAAGCGGGGCAATACGCGCTGCTCGTTGCCGCGCTGCTGCCGTCTATTCCATTGCCGCTCTTGGCCACCCTCAGCGGCGTGGCCGACGCCGAGGAGCGGCTCAACCGCCTTTGCGCGAGCAATCTGTTCGTCGAGCGAGTAGCGCACCGCGCCAACACCTATCGCCTGCATCCGCTACTTCGCGAATATCTACTCGAACGCGGTCGCACCTTATTCGAGGACGGCGCACGTCAACAAATGTTGCGCGCTGCCGCGCTTGGCTTCAACGGGCTCGGCGATACCGATGCTGCAATCGGTCTCTATATCGAAGGCGGCGATTGGGAGCGCGTCGCCGAACTGCTGCTTACTGTTTTTGAAGCCAAGCTCGCAGTAGGTCAACTCGATCAACTCGCCGCCTGGATGGTGCAACTACCCGCGATATTGCTTGATGGTGATGCAGCGCTTTGCTACTGCATTGCCCGCCTATGTTTCCTGCGCGAGGAGAGCGCTGCGTTGACGCATTACGAGCGGTCGTGCCGGGCGTTTGCATTGCGGGGCGACATTTTGGGTCAGCAACTGTGTGCCGCCGGCGTGCTGGAGTGGAGCTATAACGCCGACAATTTCATTGACCACCAACGCTGGACGGCATTGTTGCGTAGCGTTGATTGCAACACGGCAGACACGACGACAGCGAATGAGCTGCACCAGCTTCGTCTACTCAACGGAAAACTGCTTGCCTGCTTTTTTGATGGCGATTTCGAAACGACTGCGGCACAGTGGGTGGATCAAGTGCTGGGGCTGTTATCGCCAGATGGCTCAGAGAACGAAAAGCTTTGTGTTGCGATTACGCTATTGGGTTGCCTTGAACGGCACAAACGGTGGGACGACGCGCAATTGCTAGCGGCCAGGATGGAGGCCATGATTGCGTCGCCGCGGGTCAGCATGCGGCTGAAAATCATTACCCGCCAGCAAATAGCAATCGACCTGCACCGACAAACCGGCGATTATTCGAGCTTGCGCGATCAGGCGACTCACGCACGCACGATGGCGCGCGAATATGGCTTTCCCACACTGCAGTTTGAAGCCATTGCGGCTCTGATCTATGCGGCGCAGTACACCGGCGACGACGCAGAAACGCGCCGACTGCTGTCCGAGCTGTTGAGCATGGTTGACCCCGCCAATATCTACCACCAGCGCTTTGGTCACCAGATGAGAGCCTGGCTCGAGTTGCAGTCTGGTCATCTGAACGCTGCACAGGAACAGGCAGCCGCATTGCGCGCCGCAGTCAATCGTAGCGACATGCCGGCACGATTTCGCGCCACCTGGGTGCAATCGGCCATCTTCGTGAAATTCGCATCGGGCGAATGTGACGCTGCGCGGGCTGAGCTGACGCAAATGATCGACGACGCCGAGCCCGGATCAAAGCTTACGCTTCAGGCCAATTTGTTCGCACTTGAGGCGGCGACGCACCTTGCCGCAGGGCACACGCTTGACGCTTTAGACGCGCTGCGAGAGAGCTTCGCAACAGCCGCAAGCGTCCGCTACTTCGGGCTGCTGCCTCCCCTGCGCTCGGAGTTGTCGGCACTCTGCGCAATGGCGCTGGTTCACGGCGTTGCGCCCACCTTCGCACGTGAATTAATTCAGCGCCGCAAATTGCGCCCACCCAGCGTCGATGCCGAGCACTGGCCCTGGCCTCTGAAAATACTCACTTTGGGTCAATTCGCCATCACAGCGGACAACACGCCAATTACATTTGCCGGGAAAGTGCCAAAAAAGCCCCTGGCACTGCTCAAGGCATTGATCGCCCACGGCGCAACCGATGTCGCTGAAGATGTACTCACCGACGCGTTGTGGCCCGATGACGATGCCGACGCCGCACACGATGCATTCAATGTAGCGCTACATCGATTGCGCAAGCTCATCCCTAATGGCGGCACCGTCCTGCGCCTGCAAGACGGCAAGTTGAGCCTGGATGGGGATGCCTGCTGGATCGACAGTCGCGCGTTTGAACACGTCGTTGCCGCAGCAGACGATGCAGCGAGTGCCGGGGACGATGTTATGACCACTTGGCACCGGGCGATGTCGCTGTATCGCGGTCGGTTTTTGAACGAAGATCGCGACGAACCGTGGGCGCTATCGGCACGCGAGCGAATGCGCAGCAAGTTCAATCGCGTCATTACCCGTTACGCTAACGCCTTGACTGAGGCCGGGCGCGAGCGAGAAGCGCTTTTGTGCTACCAGCGAGGCATCGAAACCGATGACCTTGCAGAAGAGTTCTACCAGGGTGTGATGCGCTGCGCACTGGCGCAAAAAAGCTATGCGATTGGCCTCGCTGCGTACCAGCGACTTGAGCGAATATTGTCGCTGCGCCTCGGCGTGAAACCATCGGCTGCAAGCCAATTGCTGAAGCAGCAATTGCTCGAATAGTAGGATTCTGTCGACCGGGGAGCCTGTCGGGCTTCTGTCCGTCGCCTGCAACTATTTGCTGATCGGTTAGCAATCGGTAAGTGCACGCGCCGTATCGTACGCCCATGGACACCACACATTTACTGACTTCGTCACCACCGCCCGAAAGTTACGTGGTGCGTATTTACCGTCGTGATTCGCGTCTGCCGGGCTGCATCATTGGTACCGTCGAACGCGTTGCCGACGGCAGTGAAGTGAAATTCAAGGGGCTACGTGAACTAGCGCAGATATTGACGTTGCAGGGGCCGACTCATGCTCGATAGCGCCCGTCAGGTTAGCGCGATTTCTGGTGGCTCTCTTCCTATGCCGGGCATCGGCGGTTGATTGTGAGCCACGCGCAACCGTATCCACCGATTGTGGACTTCCTGCATCGCTGGATTCCGGCGATATTCCCCGCGCTCCGCGTGAGTCACGCGAACCGAAGTGGTGTCGGTGCATATGTTCGTCATCTGATTGCAACTCGTACATTCTCAACACGATCAGCCGATCGTGCGGCCGACATTTATGTCGACGCCAGCGACTTGACGCAGCGACAAATTGGGGACGGTTTATTCGCGCTATTTATCGAGTGGCACGTACATCTTGGCGTCGATCACGTCATCTGGAATGGCCGGATATGGACGAGAAAACACGGAGAGCTGCGTGAGTATTGCAGCCCTCTTCCCTGCACGAATTTCATGCACGTCGCGTTCACGCGAGCCGCAAGCCGGCAGCAGCCTACGATACTCGTGCCGCTCCTGGATAGCCTCTATCTTGATGTGTACGGAACGCTAACAGGGAAGAACTGCACAACCTGAACGATCCAATATCCGGCAAGCTGCTTGGCTCTGTTGCTTGCCGTCGCGTTCGTTCACGCTGCTTTGTGCACCGCGTCTTTGATCTCGACAATATAGGAATGTACGTCTGCCTTCCCGTCGTTTTCGACAGTATGCGTTTCAGCGGGCGACCAAAACATATCGCCCGCCTTGTTTTGCGCCGTTAGTTGCTTCCCATCTTCAAGCGTGACTCGCGCCTTTGCGTCGGTGAGCACAATGGTCAAGTGCGGCGGATGACTGTGCCTGCCGACGCCACAGATGCCGCTGCCCGGACGTGAACGAAATTCCAGAACACGCACCTTGTCGTTCTCGAATGCAACGCGATAGCTCTGCGGGTCAATTTTGGTGGCATCTTGCGCCCGAAGGCTTGATTCGGACACGCCAAGCAGCGCGAGAAATGCAAGTATTTGTCGGCGATTGACGGGGGCTGATGACATGGTACTTCTCCTTTTGAACGTGACATGAATTTGAAACGGGGCGCTAAAGCTTCGATGAAGCAAGACGAGTTGAGCGATCTACATATGGCGAAATCGGCAGGCGTAGGGCTGACTTACGGGCAGTGCCTCGGGCCGGGATTTCAGTTTGACTGACAGGCGCCCGCGCAGATCGCGTTTGACGTCGGAAATGGCATTAACGTTGACTATCGTCGAGCGATGGATTTGCCAGAACACATGAGGGTCAAGCGCTTCGAGGAGTTCGCGGATCGTCATGTTGATCAGCGATTCGGCCTGGTCTGTCATCAACACCGTGTACTTATTGTCAGCCTGAAAGTAGCAAATCTCATCAACGGTTACCAGCCGCACGCTCGTGCCCACCGATACGTTGATCCAGCGCAGATAATCACGCGCCGCGTGGGCGCGCAGCGCAATCTGTTCAAGCAGGTTTTCAATGTTGACCGGTGGCTGCACCAGGCGTTGCTGCAAGCGCGACACCGTCGTCGACAATCGCGTTGCCGAGAGCGGCTTCAGGACGTAGTCGACGGCACCATTCTCAAACGCGCTCACGGCGTAATGCTCGTAGGCCGTTATGAACGCCACTTGACAAGGATGCGGCATATGGCGCGCCACCTCAATTCCGGACAGGCCGGGCATTTCAACGTCCAGAAACGCAACATCGGGGCGCTTCGTTGCAATCGCCTCAAGCGCGCTATTGCCGTCCGCGACCGCCGCGCAAATTTCTAGTTGTGGCCACACCTGCGCCAGCAGCTCGACTAATTCGTCGCGCAACAGCGGTTCGTCTTCAGCGATTAGCGCTCGGGGCATACGGAATCTCGATGTTGATGTGAAAACGCTGATTTGCGGAGTAGTCGAGCAACGCTGCGTCAGAACCGTAGATACCTGCCAGGCTCTGCTTTGCTGCGCTGACGGCGGTGGCCATCGTGGCCAAGGCGCAGTCCTTCTGGTTAATCAGCGGCATCACCAGCGTGACCTGAAAACGACTTTCCACGACCCGCCCGCTGAGGTGCATCGATTGATCCGGTGCAATTAGCGAGGCCATGGCTCTCACCAGTGGCAGACACATGTCCGGTGGAAACGCTGCGGATTCACTCTCCGGGTCAGCGAACGAAATACGCAATTCAAATTGTCTGCGCTCAATAAGCGCAGCCAGGCGAAGAAACGACTGTGTCAGTCCTATTTCGTCGGCGAACGTGCGGTCGTCGGCATGCGGACGGGGCAAAGCAGCCCGAAGAAACGCAATGACGTCGTCAAGTGCCGCCTGCGCCTTGATCGCGTCGCGCTGGTATTCCGCCTGAACGTACGACAGCGCTGAGAATAGAAAATCTGGATCAACATGCGACTGAATCGTCTTCAGTCGATCCTGAGCGACGGCCTGAGTCACCCGCAGACCGGCAAGTTGCACATCGCTGAGCGCCGCGGCGCTACGCTCAGTATCTTGCGCTCTCAGGTAAAACCACGCGAGCAGGCCAAGATAGATAGCACCCATGCTCGCCGTTCCAAGGAAGAAGCTGGCGTAATCTGCCGATATTTCAGTGGTCATCGTCACATACCCTACGGCACGCGCAATGACGACAAAGGCAGCCCGCGCAAAAAACAGACAGCCTGCGGATGACAGCGCAACCAACACTAGCGCGCCTAGACCGCGCTGCCACGCAAAACTCACCCGCTGATCGAGCAGACCGATACCTACCCCTATGGCGAGTGAGGCAGGCAGCCATTGGATCAGCCAGATCTCGATCACGCTTCGGAAAAGCGTTGAGCCTGCAGACCCGGGTAGTGCATCAATCAAGCGCACAGCGATGAACAGCATCATGGCGAAAGAAAAACCAGCACAAAAACGCCAGCGCTCCGATAGGAAATCAAGCGCCGTTCGTGATCGCCACGGTCGCCGCACGTGCTTAGCCAGCACCCTTCCGGTTAAGCTATTTCCTGTTATCAGCGCTTTGGCGTCAACACTCAAAGCACTTCCCCTTCGATCCGTCGCTGAGACTCACGGCGCATCAATTTCAGCGGAAGTTTGATGCTGGCGACGACGCCACGGGGGCTGTTTGCAGCAAGCACCAATTCAGCTTCCGTGCCGTAGGCCGCAGCCAGGCGATTACGGGTGTTGGCAATGCCCATGCCGCTGCCACCTTTTGCGCTAAAGCCGACACCGGTATCAGCGACGGTTACGCAGAACCGATCGTTTTGCTGCTCGCCACAAATACTGATGCTGCCACCCTCCCGGGCGGGTGCCAGACCATGCTTGACTGCGTTCTCAACGAGCGTGAGCAACGCCATCGACGGGAACGGCAATGACAGGCAGGCTTCGGGTACTTCAATGGTGAACTGGAGTCGAGTTCCCATTCGGATTTTCAATACCGAAAGAAACGAACGCGCCAAACTGAGTTCAGTCTCGAGCGTTGATTCAGTTTCACGCAACCGCGGCAATGCCGCGCGCAGATACACCATCAGGTGCGAGAACAAATCCGCACCGCCATCAGGATCGGTGGCGCACAGCCGCTTTACGTTTGCCAGCGTGTTGAACAAGAAGTGCGGCTCGATCTGAGCTTGCATCAGCTGCAGTCTTGCCTCGGCCGCCTGACGCCCCAGATTGGCGACACGAGTCTCGCCCTCGCGTTGGCGACTCGCATTCTGCCGCCGTTGTTCAATGAGGTCATCAATCAAAAACAGCAATCCACCGATGATCGTCCAGCGAAGCGTGTTGGCTGCAATAAATGACGGCGGAGGGAAAAATCCGGCGTCATAGGTCAGCCAATAACTGATCGCGCAGCCCATCAAGGCGAACACCATCATGGCCAGCGCAATCAGCACGATACGCACAAATCCGCGCGGTCGCGTCCATGCCAGCAAAATCGATCCGCCAAGGAACATCGCGGAGGCCACAATTAAGCCTTCCACGAAGTTGTCAATCACCACCCGCAACAACTGGCCTGCCGACCAGTACATCAAACTTGCGGCTGGCAACACGCTTTGCACGGCGATGACCATCGTGGCAAGCAGGACAAACACCATCTTGCCCCACGAGACATCGCGAAAGCTTTTGACAACGACGTTTTGCCAACCACGCTTTTGCAAGAGCACCTGCCCTCCGCATCGCGCGACCCAAGCCAAACACTTGGCGCGCGCGACTGAAAGAGCATTATTCCGTGCCACCTCAGACAGCGCAAGTGCAATTGCGTCCTCAGACCGAAACGGTGGTTGTTGCAATTTCATCTGCACTAAAGCTGGATCGTGCTTGTGAAGGGCCTCGTGTGCCATCGAATAACTCATCGGCGCAGGTTAGAGCAGCTGTCGACCCTGGACAAATTGACACCGACGAAACCCGCAAATTACGGTGTGAACCCTGAAAAACAGGCGCGGTTTTGTAATTTGTCGATATCCGGCAGCTGCTGTGGCAATGTCGATCCTCCTCAAAGCGGCTGCAAGCGGCTTTGCACGACGAGCTTGCCAAGTTGGTCGCCCATCTTGAGCCCCTCGTCTGTCGCGAGCCGAAAGTGGTAGCCCACATAGATTCGCGACAAATTGTTTTCAGTCGCAGCCTGAGACAGTTTGGCAAACTTTCGCGTGACGCCGGGCAGCGAAGTGCTGGTTTGCGAGAACGCGATGTCATCGCTCGCGAACACGCCCCGCATCACAGCCGCAGCGGCCCCACCCGCGCACGCATGCGCTGACGGATAGTCGGGCACCGGCGGCGTGACTGGATCGAACGTTTGCCACGTCGGGTCACCTACCGTGTCCGGGTTGCCATCGGAATCAGCAAGACGCACCGCAGTCATAGGACGCCAGAAGTTATAGAAGTATTTCGAATCGAATGAGCTGAAATAGCTGTCGGCCACAGCGATGTGCACAAGGGCAAGCAAGCGCGCTTGATCCCAGCCGTTCAGATTGCGCGATTTCGCGAGGGTAGCGGCGATTCGACTCCAGCCAACTGGGGAACTCTCTAGCCAAAAGCGACCGATTTC
>JBDSYI010000309.1:0-7447 GCA_039925745.1 Casimicrobium sp.
GGCGCGCAGAAGATCAAGGCCGGGGAGGCGGTCGGAGGGATTCAAATTCAGGTGTCCGTGTTTGCATGCGATTAAAGCTGATCGCCGCAATTGTTAGCGGAGTATTTTGCCGTGTCTGACAGACCGAAAGGGAGTTGACGCAATCGCCCTCGTTTCTACTTGATCCTACATTTCACTTGCCATCAGCGCGCGCGCCAATGAGTGTGCGCAGGTAAGGTACGCGGCGACCGATTTCATAAAGCAAAAAGCCAAACACGGTAGTCATTGCTACAAGCAAAAGTCCCTCGGGCAGCGGTGCCAACTTAAAGGGCAGAAGGTGCCATGCAAACACAATGATCAGCGTCTGGTGAAACAGATACAGCGGGAACACAGCGCCGGTTAGGTAGCGTCGCGCCGGACCGTCGCGATTGAGCAGCACCTGCGCGAAACCGAAAGCGGCGATGATGGCGGTCCATTGATTCAGTCCCCACACCGCGCGCTGAAAGTATTTCAGCCAGAGTGGCGGTACGATCGCGTCGTAGTACGTAAAGTACGCAATCAGTAGCGCGTACGACAGCAGCGCCAGCCCGAGCGTTGGCCAGCGCAGCGCTCGGATGTCTTCGCTGATTGATCGCGAATGCAAAAACAGAACGCCGAACAAAAATGCAGGCAGATACGTTGCGTGATTGAGCCAGTCCCATGTCAGATTGTGGGTGGACGGAAAGAAGTTGAGCAAAGTCCAGCGCGTTAACGTGATGTAGGCCACAGGAAGCGCAATCAGACGCCAGCCGCGTAGCCAGCGCTCTCCGGCGTCCGTGATGCGATCCCGACTTGCAGGCGCCAGGCGCAGCATCAGAGCCAGCAACATAGCGTACACCCAGAGATACGCCACGAACCACATGTGATTCCATGTAGGTAGACCGAGGCACTTCCCGTCCTTGCAGAAGCTGTGGTCGCCATGCAGATACCGCCACCAGAAATCCGCATAATCGAGCGAACGCCCACCCCACTGCATCACTTCATAGTACGACTGCGGCGGAACCACGACCAGCATCGCGAACGCTAACGGCCACAACAGACGCCGACTGCGCTCCCGCACAAACTGACCCGTCGTTCGCCTCATCAATATGAAATGTGTCGCCGCGCCTGAAACTACAAATAACAGCGTCAGACGCCACGGCGACGTGAGCATCATGAGCGGCTCAATTGTGTCTGACGCATTTGGGCTTTTGATGTGGAAGTCCCATGTCACGTAGTACATGCCAACGTGATAGAGAATTAGTAGGCCAAACGCGATGATGCGTAACCAGTCGAGATCGTAGCGGCGCTCGGGAGACGGCGTCAAAGGTGCGGCTGATTCAGTCATTGGAATTATGTCGCGCGGGCAGAGGTCGATGGCGCGCGCAAAAGCAGCCACGCGATTGCGATGATGAAGAATAGCCCGCAAAGCAGGCTGCCCTCAGGGCCCTGTGTGCCCCCGTTCAGAAAATGCGAACCTGGCGTAACCTGCGGCACCAGTTTCACCAGCAGCGCAGGCATGTTCGTATCGAGTCCGGTAATGGGAACTTCGAAACCCACCGCCAGCAACCAGTTCCACCCCGCGTGCCAGCCCATCACGCCCCAGATGTTTCCTGCCTTCAACGCCCAGCAACAGGCAAACAGAGAAAACAGCAGCGTCAGAACGGTGTCAAGCCACGGCGTTTGCCGCCCGAAGTGCAGGGCCGCGAACACGATGCAAGTGCCTGCGACCGCGATGATGACGTTGAACTTGCGTGCGAGCACCGACATCAGCCAGCCACGAAAGATGATTTCTTCAATGCCAGCCTGCACCATAAAACACAGCAGCAGAATGACGATGTTCATCAACGCCGTCGGCGATGCAAACGCTTTCGCATAGCCGTCCGCCGCATAGCCGCCTGCGATCCAAATGGCAGCCACGACCCCAAACGACGTGACTACGCCAACGCCCAAACCGCGCAGAAACAGCGCGCCACCGCCCGGATGCGTCAAGCCAATCGACGCCAGCGAGCGCCGTTCAACCCAGCGGACCCACGCCAACACGAGCAGCCCCGTTGCGGCAAACTCGATCACCAGCAACGCGACCCAACCCGCCATGCCAATCGGCTTCCAATCGACATCGGCCAGATGAAAGTACTGACGCACCTTCGCGCCCACCACCGCGGGGATCGCGACGAACAGAATCAGAAGAATGGGCGCGAGCACGCCCCAAGTGAGCCACCCGCGTGCGGTCTCGGATGAATAGAGTGAAGTTGAGCGCATCAACGCATGCTAGGAAGTGCGCCACCCGCACGTAACCAGCGCGCGATGAAATGCGGAATCGGACGATGAGTCACGGAGAAGCGCCGGATTCACTTGTCAAACAGCGGGCCGGTGACACCGAAATTCCCCCCTGCAATGTTGGGAGTCAACCTCGCTGTCAACGCTGGAACACGAGCACTTCAGGTCCTGCCTCGCCCCGAGCAATCATCTGACGCAAAAGTTCATTGTCAATATCCTTTTTGTGTGCCGGTTACATAGCGTATTTGCTATAATTATCATATGCAATGGACTGTAACTTTTCACAACGATAGCGTTGAATCCGAAGTCCTCGCGCTGCCAGCAGGTTTTGTTGCGCGCTTCATTCGATACGCTGAGCGCATGGAAGTTTACGGCCCTGATCTGGGCATGCCGCACACGCGCGCAATGGGTGACGGCCTGTTTGAATTGCGGCTGAAAGCGGCCGAAGGTATTGCCCGCGTTTTCTATTGCACCGTTGTGAATCGCAAGATTGTTGTCCTGCATTCGTTTGTGAAAAAGACGGACAAAACTCCGCCCCGAGAACTTGAAGTCGCCCGACGGCGCATGAAGGAACATCATCATGGTTAGCACGCTGCAACAGTTCAAAAAGAAAGCATTGGCGAAGCCCGGAGTCCAAGCTGCGTACGATGAATTGACCGAAGAATTCGCGTTTCTCGATGAAGTGCTCAAGGCTCGTTCGAAGGCAGGGCTGACGCAAGCCGAAGTCGCCGAACGCATGGGTACCACCCAATCCGCCGTCGCGCGGCTCGAATCAGCCAGTGCGAAACATTCGCCGTCAATTGCGACGTTGCAGCGTTACGCGGAAGCGCTGGGACATCGGGTTGAGGTGCGGTTGGTTAAGGCGTAGAGATGTCGGCGCAATCTTCGGATCTAGACGCTTTGGAAATGCCAGAAAAATTTTTGGAGTACGCCACCGCATACCTAGAAAGCGCCATAGTTCTCTGCGATCAACTTATCAAGAATCCTAGCGACGTAACGTACGCGAGAGGCAACGCTTGTATGTTCAACGCAAGGCTTGCCGTTGAACTCTTTCTCAAAGCTTCGTTATTAAAGAAGGATCCTAACGCTGACCTTCATCATGTCATTGAGCGTTTGAGACACGAATACGCTCGGAACTATACGGAGCCGAGATTCCACTGGGTTGTTCCATTTACAGCGCAGGTGGTAGGAGGTGAAGCTGAGAACAACGGACAGATAGTCAAAGAACACTTGAAGAAGAATCCGCCAGATCAAAGTCTACGATATCCCATGAACAAAAATCGAGAACCGTGGGAAGGTTCTGGCTCATTTGATGCAGCAAGTTTCATGAGATTACTGCAAACAATCAAGCACGATATGGGCAGACTGAGGCCAGAAATTTTCGAATGACGAACAACGGCAAGTAAGATGGGTGCAACGCCGCGATATGCAATTGCAGTATCCAGTGTTCAGTCAACCATCGTTTCAACCGCCCCTTCAGCCCGCGCCGAGAAGCGGAGTAACGGGCGGTCGTAGATGCGTCGTCGGCACACACTGTGCGTAGCGTTAGCGAAGCTTTCGTGTGCCGTTGACGCATCCCGCCCGTTGCGAGCACCGCAGGATGAAGCGGGGTGCAGGGGCTAGCCTCTTTACCTACTTTCTGGGCAATGCCAGAAAGTAGGTGGCCCCGCGCGGCCACAGAGCGCGCTGGTGGCAAATGAATTCGGTCATTCCACCGAACCCCTCACCCTTGCCCTCTCCCGCAAGGGGCGAGGGGACTGATTTGCGCTTCGCGTGGTTTACGGTCTGGATTCCCGCCTTCGCGGGAATGACGGCGTGTGAGAGCTACGCGGCAGCTCTTTCGAACACCGCCGCAAAAAACCCATCACACCCATCTTTGTGCGGCAACAATTTCGAGTAAATTGTCCCCTCGTCATCCTCGCCGCCGCGCAGAGAAGACAACACATTCGTCCACCCAGAATGCGCCTGCATGAACCCCTCAGCAATCTTCTCGTTTTCCTCAGAAAGCAGGCTGCACGTCGCATAAATCAAGCGTCCACCGGGCCGTACCAAACGCGATGCGGCGGCGAGAATATTGGCCTGTTTGACGACGAGTTCTTTCACGCTGGTGGGTGATTGCCGCCACTTGAGATCGGGGTTGCGACGCAGTGTGCCGAGGCCGGAGCATGGCGCGTCGACAAGCACGCGATCAGCCTTGCCTGCAAATTTGTTGAGCTTGGAATCGTTCTCGTCGTCGATGCGCATCGGCTGCACGTTGCTGACGCCGGATCGGGCTAAGCGTGGGCCCATGTTGTCGAGTCTGCGGTCATTCACGTCGAGCGCATAAATACGTCCGGTGCTGGCCATCATGGCGGCCATCGCGAGCGTTTTGCCACCGGCTCCGGCGCAAAAATCGACGACGAATTCGCCACGCTTGGCGCCGACGATTCGCGCCAGCAGCTGACTGCCTTCGTCCTGCACTTCGACGGTGCCGTCTTCGAACAGCGCGTGGCGCGAGATGTCGATGCGCTCGGGGCAGCGAATGCCCCACGGCGACAGCTCCATCGCGCGCGCCTCGGCGAAACCTTCTTTTTTCATGCGCGCGAGCACAGCGTCGCGTTTGCCTTTGAGAATGTTGACGCGCATGTCGAACGGCGCGGGTTGCAATAGCGATTCCGCGAGCGCGATGCGCTCGGTTTCGCCGTATTGCAGACCAAGACGATCCCACAACCAGGCGGGCAATTCGCGCCTTGCCTGCGGACCGAGTTCTTCGTCAATCTTCAAGAATTTTGCGTAGCGGTCTTCTTCGCCCGGCGGGGCGACGACGCGGCGACGGAATTGGCGCGCGAGCGCGGCCAATGCGATGGCGACATGCGACGCGTCCTTACCCGCGATTGCCTCGACGGAGAGCCTATGCCGAAGCCACGCGTAGTAACCCTCGGCGACGAGTTGGCGGTCGAGCGAGCCGACGCGTTGTTCGCGCAAAACATAGGAGAGCGTGCGGTCGGCGGGGTATTCAAACTTCGACGCGGACTGGATGGCGAAGGCGAGCGCGTTGAGCGCAGAGGGTCTTAGGTACATGGCACTATTGTAATCGTGACAGTATCAGCTTTTTATTGAGTGCCATACTACACAGGGGCTCATTCACAGTTTGAGCTAAAGTCGACTTTTACATTTTCGCCGGCTTAGCCCACATGAAATATAGATTTCAGCATAAAGCCATTTCGATTAGCAGTCGTCATAGTTACCGACAATGAGCCAATTAACCGTAAGTTTCGCTACTGACAATAGCAACGTTTTCTCGAATCGCAGGCCCAATCATGAATCTTCATCTTATCGACAAGCCAGTGCGCGACGGCAAGGCACGCGCTTTCATCGCTGCGTTCGCGATGTCCGTCGCGAGCGTCGGCGCGTTGGCTGCGCCGGGCTTCTACGACCCCACCTTCAATAGCAACGGCATCTCAATGCGCGACATCGGGCCAGGCAACGACGGGGCGCGTGCCGTCGCCCTCCAGCCTGACGGCAAGATTGTTGCGGTAGGCGGTTGCTCCAAAACTGCGGGTGCCGGTGCGCGCAACTGGTGTGTCACGCGCTTCACGACAATCGGCGGGCTGGATAGCGGGTTCGGAACTGGCGGCATCGTGCAAATTTCTGGGGCGAGCGATCAATACGCATCGGGAGTCGCCATCGCACCAGACGACAGCATTGTGGTCACCGGTACCTGTCAGCAGCAGTTCTGTGCCTACCGACTGTCACCAAGCGGCGGTGTGTACAACAATTTCGGCAGCGGCGGAGCGGGCCGCGCCGTATTTACGCCACCGGGCATCGTGGTCGACGCGCGCAGCATGGCGCTGCAAACGGACGGGCGCATCATCGTGGGCGGGCAGTGCTACAACAGCGCATTGCTGGAATCGATTTGCCTGGTTCGATTCAACGCCGACGGCAGCGTTGATAGTAGCTTCTCGAACGTCGCGGGTGGTGGTGTTCAATTTGGCTTTTTCAGCGGACAAATTTATCGCCTCGGCGCGCTCGCTGTGCAAAGTGATAGCAAGGTTATTTACGCCGGTTCGCTCAATATCGGTCAGTACAACTATGTACGTGGACGCCTGAACACGAACGGTTCGCTAGACGGCAGCTGGCAAACGGGCGTACTCGCGCCACCCGGCACCACGACCAATGTTGCCAATAGCGTCGCGTTGCAGGCCGATGGCAAAGCGTTGCTCGGCGGCTATTGCACGATCTCCTCGGTCACGCGGTTCTGCGTTGCGCGTGTGTTGGCAAGCGACGGCTCGCTGGACGCGAGCTACGGCGTGAATGGTTTTTATGTAGCCCCCGTCACCGTGCTCGGCGGCGGCACCGGAGTGTCGATCATTGTGCAGCCAGACGGCAAGGCGATCCTCAGCGGCACATGGAGCTCAAATTTCGGGGCGCTTCGGCTGAATGAGGACGGCACACTCGACACCACGTGGGCCAACACTGGCTACACGTATGGCAACATCAACAATGGCGATCAGCTCTATGCCTCGGCGCTGCAACGCGACGGCAAGCTGGTATGGGCGGGGCAATGCACGTTGACCGGAGGCGATCAGCAGCTCTGCGTGCAACGCGTTGATGGCGGCCCGTACGGCGCAAGCGGTTGCACGCCCGACATTGATGGTGATGGACGCGTGCTGGGGCCGACTGACGCGCTCATTCTCTCGCGTGTGCGACAGGGTCTCACGGGCGCGGCAGCGATAGGTGGCATCACATTCGGCGCCTCAGCATCGCGCAATACGTGGCCTTTGATCCGACAATACCTCGTCGCCGAATGCGGCCTGACGGTGAAGGAGTAATGATCATGCACACCCTCTTCTCTCGTTGTTTTATGACTGCCGCGCTTATCCTTTGCACACTGTTTGTACTGCCCGTAAACGCGCAGAACGCAGGCGCGCTTGACACCACATTTGGTGGCAGCGGGCGGATCGACATCAAGCTGGTAGCGGGCAACGTTGATCAGGCGATCACTCTCGTCAACTATCCGGGTCGACGCTATCTTGCGCTCGGTCGATGCAACGTGAGCGGCGGCTACATCCCCTGCCTGGCACGATTCAATGACGACGGCTCGCCCGACACCTCATTTGGTACGGCCGGTAAGGTCGTCGCGCAACTGATCGCCGGGCACATGATGCAAAGCTCGGCCGTCGCCGTACAA
>JBDSYI010000310.1:0-4810 GCA_039925745.1 Casimicrobium sp.
GTGCTATTGTGAATCTATGAGCACAATCACGATGAACATTTCGATGCCGAGCCACCTTAAAGCATTCGTTGATGAGCGCGTGGCGAACCGTGGCTATGGCTCCTACAGCGAATACGTGCGCGACCTGGTGCGCCGGGATGAGCTCGATGCGGCGAAAGAAAAGTTGTGCGGTCTGATCACGGTTGGATTGGCGTCGGGGCCAGCGGTGTCGGCTGATGCAGGGTTCTGGGACCAACGCGAGCAGTCGCTTATGGCGCAAGACAGCGAAGGAAAAGCGAAGCCCGCAGCGCTATGAAGTCGCCTCGTTTGCGACCCGCAGCGATCGCTGATCTAGATCGGGCGAGCGGTTATTACCTCACTGAGGCGAACCTTGATATCGCGATTCGGTTCGAGCGTATGGTACGCGAGACACTGATGCAGGTAGCGGAGTTTCCGGGCAGCGGTTCACCACATTTCGGCATGGCATTGAATATTCCCGGTTTGCGCACGGTGCAGACTGCGGTGCGTGTCAAGATAGTTGTCGCATGAATCATGCGGTTTTTTGTTGAATCGGAATGTCGGCGGCGTGAGCTTTGACGACCGAATCGCGCTCTGGGTTGAGTGTTACGGGGCCGACGGGATTCCAGTTTCGCGTGTCGCGTGACCAGCGCTCCGGGTGCTTCTCACGAGCCTGTTTGTAGAGCGTGTCGCGCGCCGCGAGAATGACTACATCCTCGCCCACATGTCGCTGCTGCGGGCTCACATAGTTGATCCCGCTGTGACGGTGCTCGACGTTGTACCAGTGCACGAAATGCTTCGCCCAGGCCCGTGCGGCATCAAGCTCAACGAAGCCTTTGACTGGAAACTCTGGTCGGTACTTCGCGGTACGAAACAGAGATTCGGCGTAGGCGTTGTCGTCGCTAACACGGGGCCGTGAGTACGAGGGGGCCACACCGAGCCAGTTCAACATCGCGAGCACCGTCGTGGCTTTAAGCGTCGCGCCGTTGTCGCCGTGCAGTATCGGCTTGCTGAGCATCGCGTGAATACCCTCAGAGAGCGCGGTGCGCTTGAGCAGATGAGCGGCATGCTCGCTACGATCCTCAGCATGCACCTCCCAGCCAACGATCTTGCGACTGTAGATGTCGAGAATCAGGTACAGATAGAACCAGCGGCCCAACACATTGGCTGCGGGCAGATACGTCATATCCCAGCACCACACCTGCCCGGGGGCAGTGGCGATGTGGGTCGTCGGCGGACGGCTCGCGCGCGGGGCCTTAGCACGCCCCCGGTGAGCGTTCTGTCCGGCAAGGGCTAGCACGCGGCTGAAGCTTGATTCGCTCGCCAGATACACGCCCTCGTCGGCGAGCATCGGCACGATACGCGCGGGCGGGATGGCGGCAAAGCGTGGTTGATTAGCCACCTCACGAAGCTTGGCACGCTCCAATTCACTCAAGGCGTGACTCGGTGTCGGACGGACTGCCTGCGGTCTGCCGTCGCCCGATTCAATCCCGCCGTGCGTGTTCCAGCGTTGCAAGGTGCGCGGGGTGATGCCTGCGCTTTGGCAGGCAGGTTTAAGCCGCGCACCGGCGTCTCTTGCGATATCGATGTTGTTAGCCAGCGCCTGACGATCTACGAGGGAAATCATTCTTCCTCGGCCTTGTTGTAGATCGCCGCAACTTTTTTTGTGAGCACGAGTAAAGCTGCGGTTTCGGCCAGCGCCCGGTCTTTGCGCAGCAGCTCGCGCTCGAGCTCTTTGATGCGCTTCTTGTCGCCTCTCGTGGCCTGTGGGCTGGCGCGCGCTGCGCTCGCCTCGGTGGGGCCAGCGAGCGCGGCTGTTGCGTTGCGGCTCCAGGCGTCGAGTTCGCTCGGGTACACCCCGTGCTCGCGACACCAGGCGCTTTTCTCCGCGTCGTTCATCGAAGCGCTGACAATCACCGCGTCCATTCTGGAAGGGGCTCGTTAAAACGGACGCCACGGATTTGGTATTTTTCACCGAATCAAGGAGTCAGTTATGCAAACAGTACCGAAACGGGTTTTTACCCACGAGTATCGAGCCGAAGCCGTCAAGCTGGTGCTCATAGAAGGATTAGGTGTTACCGAGGCCGCGCGGAAATTGGGACTATCGGTCAAGACCTATTCGAGATGGATACGGGAGGCACGCGCTGGCGGGCTCGCGCGTGTCGACACGCATCGCACGCAACCGGTGAGCGATTTACAAGCCGAAGTGAGTCGCTTGAAGCGTGAGCTGGCCATCGCCTGCGAGGAGCGCGATATCCTAAAAAAGGCCACCGCGTACTTTGCGAAGCAGTCCAGGTGAAGTACGCGTTTATTCAGGATCAACTCACAGCCGCCGATCAGGCTCGGCCCTTCAGCGTCAATACGTGGTGTCGCGTGCTCGAAGTGTCACGCTCAGGTTTCTATGAATGGCAAAGTCGTGGCACCACGCCCGATCCGGACACCACAGCGCTCGAAGTGGCAGCGCGTGCCGCGCACGCGCGGGGCCGGGAGTGCTACGGTCCCAAGCGCTTGCGCGCCGAGCTCGCTGAGATGGGCTTTGTGCGCTCGCTGGCCACGGTGAAGCGACTGCGTTCCCGACTGGGCCTTCGCTGCCGCCACAAACGCCGTTTCGTACGCACCACCGATGGCAATCACACGCTACCGATTGCGCCAAATTTGCTGGAACAGCAGTTCAACAAAACCGATGCACCCAATCAGGTTTGGGTCACCGACATTACCTACGTGCCCACTGATGAAGGCTGGCTCTACGTGGCGGCGATCAAAGATCTGTTCAACAAAAAGATCGTTGGCTGGGCGATGTGTGATCACATGCGAACGTCACTAGTCTCACAGGCACTGTGGATGGCATTCAAGCAGGAGCGCCCCAAATCAGGGTTGATTCACCATAGCGACCGTGGCAGTCAAGGCGTATTCAACCGGTCGTCGCAACAGCGTGTTAATTTATTGATGCTAAGTGATCTCGCATCGCCTCAAATGGTGTTCGCCAATCAAGTACTTTTCGAGGTCGATTGTTTAGCGCAGCGGCAACCGCATTTAGCTCGATCGCTGAATAGCGCGATAGGTCAGTCCCTTTGGGAAAGTACTGACGCAGCAGCCCGTTCGTGTTTTCGTTAGTGCCGCGCTGCCAGGGACTGTGCGGGTCACAGAAATAGACGTTGATACCTGCGGCCTTGCGCAGCTCGATATGTTGTGACATTTCCGCACCTTGATCCCAAGTCAGGGTCCTGCGCATCGCCGCCGCTAGTGGTAGCAGGGAAGCACAAATTGCGGTGCACACTGCATGGGCCCCGTGCCCTGCAAGGGCTGGGCCATTTTTCTTTCTCGCACCGCCATGCCCGTGCATCGGGGGAAGGTGGAGCAGACGCGTGTAGCGCGTGGTTCGCTCGACTAAGGTTCCAACCGCCGAGCTGTTAAGACCAATAATCAAATCCCCTTCCCAATGCCCTGGTTCAACCCGCGTGTCAACGTGCGCGGGACGCTGCGTGATCATTAGTTCCGGGGTGATGAAACCCTTCGTGCGTCCGCGCGTTCGGGCGCGGGGCACGCGCAGCCGTCGCCCAGTGCGCAGGTATCTACTGAGCTCAGGGCTAAGCGCACCTCGCTGCCCAACGAAGAGCGCCTGATAGATCGCTTCGTGCGATATGCGCATCGACACATCATCTGGGAAATCAATCGGCAGTCGGTGGGCAATTTGCTCCGGGCTCCAGGCCGTGGCCCAACTACGATCCTGTCGTGGCCCATGACGTCGACTTGTCCTCGCCGGCTGCGGGCCCAGCGGTTTACCTTGTTCAATCTCGATGACGCCAGAGAGCCGGTCCTGAACATATTTTTTGAGTGACGCATTGCTGGCGAGCTTTGATTGTTTCGGTCGGCTAGCCCGCCGCTGCGCGTGCCAATGGGCCGTCATTGCACGGTACTCAACATAGCCGCTGCGGGTGGCTGCGTTCCTGCGTAGTTCGCGAGAAATCGTTGATGCAGCGCGAGCGACTTGTCGTGCGATCTCGCGCACACCGTGGCCCTGCGCACGCAAGAGCGCTATGTGCTCGCGCTCGTCAAACGACAAGAATCGATCTGAGGTTGGGTCTAAGCTGAGATTTGGCATGCCGCCACTTTGCCTGAACCAACGCGCGCCTACCGCAGGGGAGACCCCGGCCTCGGTACCGGCTTTCTCGCTCGATAGCCCGCTCCGAATTGCCTTCCAGAAACGCGCTCGCTCATCTCTTAATCCCACACCGGGTCGACCCACCGATCCCACCGCTGAGCGAACATTTCGCTGACATCGTCCATGCTTTTTTTTTGCCATCAACAGCTCCTTTATTTTGCGCTGTTGCGACGACCGGTTGAATACGCCCAATACGCGAGCGGCGAGTATCGCGCCCTGCTAGAACAGTTCGGCATGAAGGCTTCAATGAGTCGGCGTGGAAATTGTTACGACAACGCGCCGATGGAGAGTTTTTGGGCAAGCCTGAAGAAGGAACAAGTCCATCACCAACACTACAAAACCCGCGATGAAGCACGCGCTGACCTATTCGATTACATCGAGTGTTTCTACAACACCATACGAAGGCACAGTGCACTGGGAAATCGGTCTCCACTGGATTTCACTGCGTCATTCGTTTCCGATTTAAAAAGAAATCAGATTTGATTTAAGCTTCCTATCGCCATCTCATGGCGTCCGTTTTTTTGAGCCTCTCCACTTGTACTTATGCACTTGGTGGTCCGTGATTGTTTTGCCGGGCATGCCGCCTACCTTCGACTTGTGTTCGAAGGACCAACGGTAGCCCCGTCTCCCGGACCCGCCCGGCGCAGGCCT
>JBDSYI010000311.1:0-3246 GCA_039925745.1 Casimicrobium sp.
GGTGTTCACCGTGCCGGTGTGCATCGTAGATTTGCGCTCGATGAGCATGATCTGACATTCGTTTTCTGCGACCGGATTGTGACGTACGCCTTTGGGGACGATGAACATTTCTCCTTCATCCAGCTCAACGTTGCCGCCCTCCATTTCGATGCGCAGATGGCCTTTGAGAATGAGGAAGAGTTCGTCTTCGTTGTCGTGACTGTGCCACGCCAATGAGCCGTGAACTTTTGCCACCTTGACGTAGGCATCATCGACCTCGCCGACCACGCGCGGTGACCAGAGCTCGGTGAGCGATGCGGCAATTTGTGCGGGAGAAACGGGGTTTGACATGGACGGCTCTGCTTTGAATTGGGTACTGGTGAGACAGGATATTTCACGGATAACGACGCTTGACCTCCGCCACGGAGTGCGAAACTAGTTCCTTAAGAATCGGCAACTCAATGTCTGACAAGCGGCGGACGTAGAGGCAGGCCTTGCCCATTTTGTGTTTTCCGAGTTTGGCGAACAGAACTTCGTCTCCCTCAAATCCGGACATCAAGTAGATGCTGATGTCGCCCTTTCGCGCAGCGAAACCGGTGAGGCACGCAGCGCCTTCGTGTCCGCTGGCGTAGGTGTAGTGATAGGTGCCGAAGCCGACGATGCCAGTGCCCCACATCTTGGGCTCGCACTTCGTCACGCCTCTCATCATAGAGCTCAACTCGCAACAATCCTTCCGACGCGCCTCGTCTGTGATCGCCTCGACATAAGCGTCGACGCTGAGATCATTTTGCTGAGTCTTGGCTTCGGCCATGGGCGCACTCCGGCACAGTGGTTTGGCGGCTAATGCGCTGCGTCATGAGTTCGGCGCAAGTATCGCCATGGTGATTCGGGACACGCAGGTGAGTTGCCCAGCTTCGTTGGTGATCTCAATCTGCCAGACATGTGTGATGCGGCCGACGTGGATCGGGCGGGCGATGCCTGTGACACAACCGTTGCTCACGCTTCGAACGTGATTGGCGTTGATAATTGAAAAGACGAATACACGCGCTAAGTCGTCGCCAATTCTGTGTCGGTAACGGCCTTATAAACGGAATTCTTTGGCATCGCCATCAGGCGTCGCAACATCGGCTCGAAGGTGCTAATCGGGAAAATTTCTCCTTTCGGGTCGAACGCCGGATTGTCATAAAGCGCAATGAATTCTTGAGTGCGTTCATAGTGTGGATGTCCGTTGAACATGTCGCGCATATCGCGATTGAGACCAATGTGATGGAAGAAGTTATAGCCCTGAAAAATGCCGTGGTTCTGCACCATCCAAAGATTCGCCTCGGACACGAAGGGCTTCAAAATAGCAGCCGCAATATCGGGGTGATTGAATGAGCCAAGCGTGTCGCCAATGTCGTGCAACAGCGCGCAAACGACGTACTCCTCATCGCGCCCATCCTTCAAGGCAAGCGTCGCGGTTTGCAGGCTGTGGCTGTAACGATCAATCGGGAAACCCCCGAAGTCGCCGTCCAGCAACTGCAGATGCGCAATCACGCGATCCGGCAGCGAGCGCGCCATCTTCATCGCCTCTGGAACAATCAGGCCCCAGTCTTCTTTCGTGCTTTCTTCCATGCGGTTGAATGTCGCGCGAGCGCTCATAAGGATCTCCGGTTGCGGGTGCGGTGGTAGCGTATCACCCAACGTAGCGGACTTATAGTTTTGCCACAGCCAGCTTCACCAGTCTCACGACGTGTGCGATATCTTGGGCGGCAGTGAAGCGAACCTCAATCCACGGCGACGACAATGATCGCGTCGGGTGGTGAATTGAAACTGAAGGATGGGTAAGCCCCTGCGCCAGAATGACCGACTTCGTAAGCCGCAGGTCGAGCTCGTTGTCGTTGTGAAAGTGGGCGAACTCTTTGCCGCGATAGAACAGCGCGGTGCCGCCTGCAACCGGTGAGGGCTTGTCCTCCACGCCCTCAATGAGCTTCATCTCGTTAAGCAGTTGTGTTTTTAGCGTATTCATCTTAGCTGCGTGCCGGGCTGCAGGTCAGACAATCTTCGTCGCCTGCGACCATACCGCTTGCCACGTTTCTCCGATCAATTCGTAGGAGTCGGTATGCCAAACTTTGAAGGGGTCGCCAAGCTTGTCCGCTGAGCCAAATGCGATCGTGGCCTGGTAACGAATCAACGTCATTGCCTGGGTCATTCTGACGCTCATATCACCGTGCTCCCACAGCCGGTAGTCCATCGCTCCCGACTCGATCATTCCCAGATATCTTTCTCTGGTGAAAGTTCGACCCAAAGGCGAAATAAGCATGTAATCCGGTGCGTGAATGGCCAGCGCTAGCGCCATATCTCGCTCCAACAGCGCTTTGGTCCTGGTTCGCTCGAGACCGCGAAAAAAGTCAGCGGTCAAGGGCGTTGGATTTGAATTCAATGGCGACGGCGTTTGAGCAACTTCATAGTTCTCGTCATTTGGAACATCCGCGAGTGTTGTCTTGATTCGATTCGAAACCGCGTTCATGGCAGATTTTGCTATCAGCGCTGCAAACCAGGAGTGTCCGAAACGTTCTTCGGTGCGCGGCGCATCAAGCGCGCGCCCACTGTCACAAGGCTGAGCGTGGCCGCTGCGATTAACCACCAGGCGACGTCGGGCGCCACTGCCAGCAATTCGTTCCATGCCAGCCCAGCCATTCGCGGAACGACAAACGCAACCGCGGCCACAAACGCAAGATCAGTGACGATTGATATCCTGGCAGCCAACGCGCTGTCGCCCGGCTTCGGTCCTCGCAACACCCGCAGCAGACCGCGCAGCTGATTGATGATGACCAGCAGCATTGCCGCGCTGATGGCGCCAAATAGCCAGCGATGTTTGTCCGAAGGCACGGGTAGCTTCACGCCAATGAGTGCGGCGGCGATATCGTCGGCCATGACGTGACTCGTGGGCGCGATCGGCCACGGAATCGCGGACGACACATTAGTGAGCACCACCACACCAAGCCGTCGATCCGGGAGCAGCACCATCTTGCCGCGAAAGTTCGGAACGATGCCGCCATGATGCACTGCGCGCTCGCCGGCTATCGTGCCATCGCGCCAGCCGAAGGCGTACGAAAAACCAGCTGATGGCGCGCCACCGGCGTGCATCTGTGCAAGACCTGTCGCACTCAACAAGTCACTGGAATCCGTGCGCAGCTGCGCTACGAGAAATCGCCCCATGTCGGCAGCGCTGCTGATCAATGCGGCGGTCGGAAGTCGGCTTCCATCGTTTGCCAGCATGCGTGC
>JBDSYI010000312.1:0-21695 GCA_039925745.1 Casimicrobium sp.
TCGACGGCGACAAAAATTTCGCCGTCGGCTTTGCTCTGATAGGTCAGAATGCCCGGCACTAGGGCGGCGACGCAGTCGCGTCGGAGCGGCAGCAGGCCAAACGATCCCTCTCCCGTCTCGGCGACGATGCTGGACACTTCAGTTTTGTCGATGAAGACGCGGTAGGGCAGCAAGACTTCAAGGCGCATCGGCAAACTCCCGTTTCGTCGTTGGTACAAGCGTTGACGGGGCGGGCTTTGCGTCAGTCTTCGCCTCGGAGATCGCGCCGATCATGTACAGCGCGCTTTCTGGGTGGTCCTTGAAATCATCGCGCAGAATGCGCTCGCAACCGTCGAGCGCGTCGGCGAGGCTCACCAGCTTGCCTTGTAGGCCCGTGAACTGCTCGGTGGTGAAGAAAGGTTGAGTCAGAAAGCGCTCGAGCCGGCGCGCACGCGCGACGACGTCGCGGTCGGTCGGCGACAACTGCTCCAGGCCGAGCATCGCGATGATGTCCTTCAAATCGGCGTACTGCGCCAAGGTGCGCCGAATTTCTTGCGAGATTGCGTAGTGACGCTCACCGACGATCCCCGGCGTGGCCATCTTCGAATTTGATTGCAGTGGATCGATGGCCGGGAACAGGCCTTCACTGGCGCGTCTACGCGACAACACGATCGATGCCGACAGGTGCGAAAAGGTGTGCACCGCGGCGGGGTCAGTGAAGTCGTCGGCCGGCACATAAACGGCCTGGATAGACGTGATGGCGCCGCTGTCAGTGTTGGCGATGCGTTCTTCCAGAGCTGAGAGTTCGGTGCCCATGGTCGGCTGATAGCCCAGGCGCGAGGGCATCTGCCCCATCAGGCCTGACACCTCGGAGCCAGCCTGGATGAAGCGGAAGATGTTGTCAATCAGCAGCAGCACGTCGCGTTGCTCGTCGTCGCGAAAGTACTCGGCCATAGTCAGGGCCGCCTGGCCGACGCGAAAGCGTGCGCCGGGCGGCTCGTTCATCTGGCCGAAGACCATCACCATGTTCTTCAACACGTCGGCCTTCTTCATCTCCGCGTACAGATCCTGACCTTCGCGGCAGCGCTCACCGATGCCGCAGAAAATGCTCACGCCCTTGTTGGCGCCTTGCTTGCTACTGTTGCGCCCGCTGACCATGTTGTGGATCATCTCGGTCAACAGCACCGTCTTGCCCACACCGGCACCTCCGAACAACCCCGCCTTGCCACCAGTCTCGAGCGGCACCAACACGTCGATCATTTTGATGCCGGTCTCGAAGATCGCCGACGTGGTCGAGCGATGGATCAGAGGCGGTGGCTCGCGATGTACTGATCGCCACGTCACGTCCTTCGGTTCGTCCTGCCGATCGATGGCGTGTCCGAAGACATCGAACATGCGCGACAAGATCGCCTTGCCGACCGGTGCCAACAGTGGCCCGCCGGTGTTCGATGCCGACATGCCGCGCGCCAGACCCTGCGTCGGCGTGAGAGCGATGCAGCGTACATGGCGGGCATCGATCTGGGTCACCACCTCGATTGCTATCGCGCCATCGGTGCCGGTACGCAGCAGGGTGCGAATGGGCGGCAGGCGGTTGTCGAAGCTCACATCGACTACGCTGCCGCGCACCGCGGTGATCACGCCGGTGCTCGGCTGTTTCGATGTTTCAGTCGCTTCTAAGAGCGCACCCTCGACCGTAGCGCATGCAACTTCGCGAGCTTCCGTTGTCGAAGCTAACGCCCGAGTCGGTTTGCTCTGTTCCGTCTTGCTCATAACTGTCCTCTGATCAATACGGCGACGTCGCCATACGCAACACCTTTCGTGCCGATTGCCTGCCCTTATCGCTAACTCTAGGCCAGCAGTGACGTCGAGTCTGTCTGCTGGCGCACAGAGAAACGTGCCCAGATCACAGTGTTTGAACCTCCCAGTATCGCGTCCGGCAACATGTTTTGCACTGGTCAAGTGGCATGTTGTGGCCAAAACTTGTTTGGCGAACACGCTTTCGCCAGCATAGATCTTCGATCACGCACGGGCTATTGCGGCAGTTGCAGCTTACTTGGGTAGGCCGATGACGCGTGGATCGCTGAGCGACATCTTTCACGCAGAGCTTCGTTGAGCAGCGCATGGCTGTGATCCATTAGTGCCGGAAAGCGATACTTACGAACGGAGTGATTTCTCTCATTCGTTTTGGTGCTACTTCGCAGTGCGCGTAAGCGCTTTGCCAGAATGGAAAACGATGTCGGGTTCCCCCGGATGGTGGTCGTGCTCGGCGATCGAGTACATGGTGTTTTCGGCAGTCGTTCCGAGCTTATGGACGCCGGTCACGGTGCCGTGACCGATAGCACTGCGGTAGTGCCATGACACGGAAGTGCCATTGGGAATCGTCTTGAACGAGGGTGTTTTTGTAGTTGGCATGTTGGTTTGCTCCTAGGGATTGGGGGCGGTGTATCAACTCCGCAGCAATGCACGGGCACGTGCACAGACGTTGTCGACTGTGAAGCCGTATTCGCGCATCACGACCTCGCCGGGTGCCGACGCGCCGAAGTGATCGACGCTGAGCACATCGCCCACGTCGCCTACGTAGCGATGCCAGCCCTGAGATGCACCCGCTTCGACTGCAAGCCGGGCCCTGACCGAAGGCGGCAGCACGGCATGTCGATAGTCCAATGGCTGAGCGTTGAACAGGTCCCAGCTCGGCATCGAGACGATTCGTGTCGCGATGTTTTCGGACGCGAGTTGACGATGGGCGGCAACGACAAGCGCCACTTCAGATCCACTCGCGATCAGGATCACATCGGGATTGCCGTTTGGCGCATCGATCAGCACATAGGCCCCTTGTCGCAGGCCGTCGGCTGATGCGAACGAGGTGCGTTCGAGGGTTGGCAAATTCTGCCGCGTGAGTACCAGCACGACGGGTTGGCCGGTTGCTTCAAGCGCAACCCGCCATGCAACCGCGGTCTCGTTGGCGTCGCCGGGACGAATGACGCTGAGGCCCGGCATGGCGCGCAGCCCCGCCAATTGCTCGACCGGTTGATGCGTTGGGCCGTCCTCGCCAACTGCGATGCTGTCATGGGTGAACACAAAAACTACGTGCAAGCCCATCAGTGCCGCCAGGCGCATCGGCGGGCGCATATAGTCGGAAAAGATCAGGAAGGTCGCGCTGAACGGAATGTTGCCGCCGTGCGCGGCCAGACCGTTGACGATGGCGCCCATCGCGTGCTCGCGCACACCGAAGTGCAGATTGCGTCCGGCATAGCGCCAGCCGCCGCCTTGCGATCCCTGGCGGTCATGCGCATCGGCGCCGGGCGCTTCGAAATCGCCCTCGCCCTTCAATGCGGTGTGGGTCGATGGGTCCAGATCGGCAGAGCCGCCGATCAGCGCGGGCAGATGCGGCGCAATCGCATCCATCACTGCGCCCGATGCGACGCGGGTTGCCATACCTTTGTCATCGGCCGGGAAGACCGGAATATCTGCATCCCAGCCAGCAGGCAGTTTGCCTTCGATCAGTTGCCGCAGCTCCAGCGCGATGTCGGGGTACGCCCCGGCGTAAGCCTCGAACCGGGCGCGCCACTGCTCTTCGTGCTGATGGCCGCGCTCGACGGCCTTGCGAAAATGCGTGAGCGCAGTGTCTGGAACGAGGAAGGGCGGCTCGGCCGGCCAGCCGAGGTTTTGCTTGGTCAGTAGAACTTCGTCTGTTCCGAGCGGAGAACCGTGCGCCTCATAGCTGTCCTGCTTGTTCGGCGAGCCGTAGCCCAGGTGCGTCCGCACCAGGATCAGTGAAGGCTGACTCGTGTTGCTGCGTGCAGCGTCGAGGGCGCGCGTTATCGCAGCCAGGTCGTTGCCGTCGTCGACCGTATCGGTATGCCAGCCATAAGCTTTGAAGCGCAGCGCTCGATCCTCGGTAAACGTGATGTCGGTGCCAGCCGACAAGGTGACTTTGTTGTCGTCGTATAGGCAGATGAGCTTGCCGAGCCGCAGATGGCCGGCGAGCGACGCGGCCTCAGATACCAAACCTTCCATCAGATCGCCATCACTGACGAGGGCGTAGGTCGTGTGATCGATGACGTCAAAGCCGTTGCGGTTGTAGCGCGCTGCCAGGTTGGCCTCGGCGACGGCCATGCCAACGGCGTTGCCGAAACCCTGTCCGAGCGGCCCGGTCGTCACCTCGACGCCGGGCGTGTGGCCACGTTCGGGATGCCCCGGTGCGGCGCTCCCCCATTGCCGGAACTGCTCAATTTGCTCGAGTGGCAGCGCGTAGCCGCAGACGTACAGCAGACTGTAGAGCAGCATCGAGCCATGGCCGGCTGAGAGCACGAAGCGGTCACGATCAAACCAATCGGGGTTGCTCGGGCTGTGCTTCAGGAACCGGGTCCACAGTACGTAGGCCATCGGCGCCGCACCCATCGGCAAGCCGGGGTGGCCGCTCGCAGCCTTTTGCACTGCGTCGATAGACAGGAAGCGCAGGGTGTTGACGCATTGCTGGTCGAGTGTGCCTGTCATGATCTTCGCTCCCGGGCCGGGCGCAGGGCCATGTTGACCTTATCGCCTGGCGTCGTCGTACTCTCGTCGGCATTGATCGTTCGCTCGAATTCCACTTCTGCGCGCAAGCCTTCGAGGTCGCGATGCACGACCGCCACTGCGAGCTTGCGGTCGCCGCTCAGGTAAGTGATCTGGCAATCTTGTGCATCAAGATTTCCTTCGATATTTACAGTGTCGAAGCGTTCGGCGTGCCCGATGTAAGCCAGACTGAAATCGTATTGCTCGGTCCAGAAGAACGGCACCGCCGTGAATCGCTCGCGCGCACCGAGCATGTTGCGCGCCGCCGTCTGGCCTTGTCGCTGGGCGACTACCCAATGCTCAACGCGAATGCGCTCGCTACTGAGCGGATCAGGCCAGGCCGCGATGTCGCCTGCCGCATAGATTCCCGGCGTGCTGGTTTCCAAATACTCATCGACGCAAACGCCCCGGCCCGCAGTGTCGATCGTTAGCCCCGCCTGCTGCGCCAGTGCCACGTTTGGCTTGACGCCGACGCCGACGACAACCAGGTCTGCAAGCAACCGCTCCCCGCTACTCAGGGTCACGGCGTCGGCGTCGATTGAGGTTGGCGAACATCCGAGGTGAAAGTCCACGCCGTGCTCCTCGTGCAGCGAACGAATGAACTTGCCGACCTGCGGGCCGAGAACCTTTTCCATTGGAATCGCCTCACGCCCGACCACCTGAACGTCGAGCTTGCGCGCGCGCAGCGACGCGGCGACTTCAAGGCCAATGAAGCTGGCACCGATCACGACAACGCGTTTGGCTTTCTGTGCAGCGGCAACCAGCGCCTCGCAATCGGCGGCGGATCGCAGGTAGTGCACGTGCGGCAAGCCGACGCCGGGCAGATCGAGACGCACGGGCTCGGCACCCGTCGCCAGCAGTAACGCGTCGTAGCCCATGCGGCTGCCGTCTCCGAGCTCGACTTGTCGTGAGGCAACGTCGATATGGGTAACGCGCACGTTCAGCCGCAGATCGATCCGCTGTTCTCGGTAGTACTCGACCGAGCGCGGTGATGTGACTTCCGCTGCGCCGGTACCCGCGAGACCGCCTTTCGACAGGTTCGGCCTGTCGTAAGGTGGCGAAGCGTCAGCGCTGAGCATCGTGATGTTGCCCGCATGACCGAGCTGGCGCAGCATTTCGGCAGCCGCGTTGCCGGCACCGCCACCGCCAACGATGACGATGGACTTCGGCGCAGACTTTACGTCCTGCTGAGGACGCTCGAGCTTTTCGCGCACATAGACGATTCCGTCTTGTTGTTCGACCTTCCAGCAGCTGATCGGGGTCAGCGCCGGCGCGCGCAGCACTTCGCCGGTGCGCAAACTGAAACATGCGTGGTGCCAAGGGCAGCGCACGGTGTCGTCGACCAGCAGCCCATCCGCGAGCGGCGCGCCGTAGTGAGTACAGACCGCACCGATGGCCCGGACGGAGTCGCCCTGTCGCACCAGAATCACCGCTTCACCTTTCGCATGCCCGAGCAGCAGCGCCCGTTCTTTGATGGACGTGAGCGGAATGCCACGGGTGAAATCAGCGCCACTGAGCGCTGCGTTGTCCTCGGTCATCGTTACTCCTTCGCCAGGAATCTCCTAGCCTGCAATGCAGTGTCTACTTGCTGCCTACGTTTGTCTGTGCGCGGGCGCACGTAGCCTGCTGTGTTCGGCGGACGACATCGAGCACCGGGCTCAGGCGAAGAACGGCGATCACGGCGCACGGCGCTTCGTCATAAGGAGCGACCAGGCGGTTCGTACAAAGCCACCCGCTGCTTCAGCTCCGGCAACAGGTCCTGTTCAAACCATGGGTTGCGCTGGAACCAGGGTGTGTTGCGTGCCGAGGGATGTGGCAGCGGAATGTATGCGGGCGCGAATTCGCGCCACGCTTTGACCGTCTCCGTCAGCGATTGCTTGCGGCGAAGTCCCAGAAAATGGCGCTGCGCATACAGACCGATCAACAGAGTGAGTTCGATACGCGGCAGGTGGGCGAGCAACTGGCCGAGCCACAGTTCTGCGCATTCACGCCGCGGCGGCAAGTCGCCACCTCGGCCGCGCCCTGGATAGCACAGCCCCATCGGGATAATCGCGACCTGCGAGGCGTCGTAGAAGCGCGTCTTGCTCAGGCCAGTCCAGGCGCGCAGACGATCACCGCTCGGGTCATCCCATGGAATCCCCGAGCCGTGCACACGAACGCCAGGGGCCTGACCGACCACGAGGATGCGTGCGGATGCACCGACTTGTAGGACTGGACGCGGTCCCAACGGCAGATAGGTAGCGCACACGCGGCAGCTTCGCACCGCTCCCAGCAGACCGTCGAGATCTCGATGAGGCGCGATGACGATGGTTTCGCGCGGTCGAGATGGGGCGTTCATGGGCGTAGTTGCGGGAACCGCACTGCCCGGGTCTGCACGACAGCAAGCGCGGCGAAGCACCTGTTGCAATTGAGGAAACTTTTGCCCAACGCAAGCAGGCACTTTCGGTGGCCGACCCGAGCCAGCACAGTCTGCACGAAGAGGTGGGTGGTCATCGCATCGTCGAATCCATCAGCGAGCTTTCAACGGCGTCCAGCGCATGGCGAATCGCGCCCAGGATTAGCTTGTCCGAGGCACGCTCGTCAATGTCGGGAATGTCCCATTCGAAGATGGAACGATACTTCTCGACCAGACCCTTGACATCCGCATTTAGCTGATCGCGATGCGCGTCTAGTTCCAGTTGTTCGATTCTTGCCATGTTGTTTCTCCTTGTTGCAATGTTTCGGTCACCCATCGCGATCTTCTCGAAATCGGCGAAATGCCGCAATCCCAGTTTGAGGTCGTCCCCAGCCTTAGGCGGCTTCGCAGTCGTGGAACTCGGTCATGCCGAAAAGCACCTGCAATATGCCTTGCTCGTTCACCAGTCGGTTGACCTCCGCAACAAGTAGAAGGACGCGCCTTACGCAATGGCATTGCCCGAGACTCATGCAAGAGCAATTGCTGTTGCTCCAGTTTTGTATGAGCGATTCATAGCGATGCCCTCAGAATTCCGGACTTACGGTTGCGCCCCGGTTTGAGCGCAGATACGCGGTCACTGATACTGATCCGACCCAGCAGTCGAGTCTGTCTGCTGGCGAACATAGCGAGTGGTACGTGAACACTTTTCAAACGCAGCATTTAGGTTTGCATGGGGTGGAACTTAACGTCACTTTGGGTATCAGAAAGCGTATGGAAGGCCAGCGAAGTCTGTGGAAATCGTGAAACCGAAAGCGGTTGAATATCAACTGGAGCATGCGCTCTTTCGCAACGAATCAAGCAATCTCGTTGATCAGCGCTGCGCCCTGGTGCAACGCGTTGACCCCCGTGAGTTGGACGGTGCCAGTGATGGCTTAGGTAGCCTCCACGGCAACGGCAACGGCAACGGCAGCGGTCGCTCTGGGACAGCTATTCGTCTGATGAATCCGTCGTTTAACTGCGGCCCAACTTCCTTACGGAACTCGCGGAGGGTCAACGAACGCGAACCTGCCGCGTGCGGGTCGCGTCGTCCGCAAAGGACTGCGCCAACGGGCGTTTTCTGTCGTGCTTGGTTGACGTCCCGAGCAACATCGCTGGCGAACCTCCACGACCATGCAGCACTTCTCCGCGATGGCACTTTTTTTACGAGATCGCAACGAATTTATGTGTGTTGGCCAACACACACGCGGGCCGATATCCGTTGGCCCATATGGCGTCCGATGAAGAAGGCAAAGCATTCCTTCGATGCATCGGTTTGGTTAATCCACTGATCACCCACTGCGTCACCACCCTATGAACACCACCACGCTTGACCTCCCACCCGTAAGCGCCAGCAGCAGCACACTGGCATCTTTCAAGACCCTGCGCAGCTACCTCAGTACGCAAATTTTGGGTCAGCCCAAGCTGGTCGAGAGCCTGCTGATTGCGTTATTGGGCGGCGGGCACCTTCTGGTCGAGGGGCCGCCCGGTCTCGCCAAAACACGCGCTATTAAGGCGTTAGCCCACGGACTTGAGTGCGAATTTCAGCGTGTGCAGTTCACGCCCGATATGTTGCCCGCCGACCTGACGGGCTCCGACATTTACCGGCCCGAGCAGGGCCGCTTCGAATTCCAGCGTGGCCCGTTGTTCCATAACCTGATCCTCGCCGACGAAATCAACCGCGCGCCGGCCAAAGTGCAATCAGCGCTGCTGGAGGCTATGGGCGAACGCCAGATCAGTGTCGGCATGGCAACCTACCCGCTACCGCGGCTGTTCCTCGTTATGGCCACGCAGAATCCGCTGGAGCACGAGGGAACCTACCCGCTGCCCGAGGCGCAGCTCGACCGCTTCATGCTGCACACTTTGGTGGACTATCCGGACCGCGCCACTACGCGCCTGATCATGGACCTGACGCGGCGCGAGGCTCAGGACGGGCGCGAGCTGCCAGCACCGGCACACCACGTCACGCAAGATTCTGTGTTTGCCGCGCGGCGCGAAGCACTGGGCATCACCTTAGCCGACTCAGTCGCGGAATACATTGCGGCGTTGGTGGACGCCACACGACGTCCCGCTCCGTACAGCGAAAAATTGGCTCAGTGGTTGCGCTGGGGTGCCAGCCCACGTGCAGCTATTGCCATCGAGCGAGGCGCCCGCGCGCTGGCGTGGCTCGGCGGCCGCGACTACGTCAGCCCCGAGGACGTTCAAGCGATTGCTCCCGATGCCTTGCGCCACCGCTTGCTGCTGGACTACACGGCCCAGGCGCGTGGCATCACAGCGCAAAACTGCATCGATGAATTGTTGAGGCTGGTCCCGGCGCCATGAAACTCCCCGACCTGAGCGATCTGGTCGTGCAACGCGCAGCGGCGCGTGGCCTGAGCCTCCATGCTCACCGCCCAGCGATGGCACAGCTCTACGGCGGCCATCGCAGCGCCCAACGCGGACGCGGCCTAGAGTTTGAAGAGGTGCGCGCTTATGTACCCGGCGACGATGCGCGCACCATCGATTGGCGCGTCACTGCCCGCAGGGGCAAGCCCCACACCAAGCTGTTTCGCGAAGAACGTGAACGTCCGGTATGGATCGTGGCCGACCTGCATCCGGGCCTTTTCTTCGGTAGCAAACGCCAGTTCAAGTCAGCTGTTCTGTTGCAGGCCGCAGCCCTGCTGGCCTGGGTTGCCGCACAGGGTGGCGACCGCGTGGGCGCCATCATTGCCGATGGGGGTTCATCGCCGCACATCCTGTCTCCGCGAGGTCGTGAGGCCGGCGTGCTGCCCATCCTGCAGGCACTGGTAGAAAGCCAGCCGCGTGAGCCCGGCGCACCTGTGCAAACTGGCCTGCTGGCCGCCTTGACCACCCTGCGGCCTCTGATACAGCCTGGCAGTCTGGTGCTGTTGTTGAGCGATTTTGCAACGGTGGATGCGTCGCTGCAAGACGTGCTGGCCAGCATCGCGCGGCAAAACGAATGCCGCCTGCTATGGCTGACCGACCCTTTGGAGCGCAACGGTCTGCCCGCTGGTGAACACCGCGTGGGCCTGCCGCAGCGACTGTGGTGGGTGAATGGGCAGGCCAGTCGCAACGCCTGGCAGGTCGCTTGGGCCGACCGCGAGAGGCGCCTGACTGCCATGGCGCAGGCCCTCAACCTGCCGCTGATCCGTCTGGACACAGCCGATGCATTGCCCGATAGCCTCGTTGCGTTGTTGAAGGAGCCGCAATGGGCGCTTTAGCTTCGGCCCAACCCGATTGGCTTGCCCAGTTGGCAGCAGCGCACATGCCGCCGCCAGTGGGATGGTGGCCACTGGCACCCGGTTGGTGGGGCTTACTACTGGTTTTGGTCGCGGCCATGTTCGGTACTTGGTTGTGGTACCGCCGCCCCTTGCGCCGCCTTTGCCGTAGTGGCCTGCGGGAACTGTCCAGTCTGGAAAAAACTGAGTTAGCGGACGACGCTTTGGCGCGCGCCCTCGAACATCTGGTGCGCCGCTACGCAGTGGCGCGCTATGGGCGCGACGCCGTGGCGAGCCTCAGCGGCAGCCGCTGGCTCGACTTTGCTGTAGCGCACGGTGCTACGCAATGGCAAGGTGCCGCTGGGGCAGCCCTGCTACAAGCTGCATACGGCGGCGGCACGCAAGGCCAGGCGAACCGTGCTGATTGGCTAGCCGGTGCCCGCGCGTTTCTGAGGGCCAGCGCATGATGCAGTTTGCCTGGCCCTGGATGCTTGTGTTTCTGCCACTGCCGTGGCTCGTGGCGCGTGTGGTGCCCGCTGCATCGCCGCAAGCCGGGGCGGTATTTCTGCCTTTTGCCGCCGCGGTGTCGGTGGACACCGCCCTTGAGCTGCGCGCGCCCTCACGTTGGCGCGTGGCACTATTCACTCTGGTCTGGTTGCTGCTCGTGGCGGCTGCCACGCGCCCCCAATGGCTGGATGAGCCTCTGCCCGTGGCCACCTCAGCGCGCCAACTGATGATGGCGGTGGATACGTCAGGCTCGATGCAAACCGAAGACATGGCAGGTGGAGCCACACGGTTGCAAGTGGTACAGGCTGTCGGCAGTGAGTTTTTGTCGCACCGCGTGGGCGACCAGGTTGGCCTGATTCTGTTTGGTACGCGCCCGTATTTGCAGGCACCACTGACCACAGATCTGAACACTGTCGGTCAATTTTTGCGGGAAGGAATGATTGGAGTGGCCGGCCCGGAGACCGCCATTGGCGACACCATTGGTCTGGCCATCAAGCGACTCAAGGCACAGCGTGAACAAACGGGTAACCAGGGCGAGATGGTGCTGATACTGCTCACCGATGGCGGTAACAATGCCGGTTTGATGGACCCGATTGAGGCCGCAAAGTATGCCGCCCAAGAGGGCCTTCGCATCTACACCATCGGCGTCGGCGCAAGCGCGGAGATGGGTATGTCGGGCCCCGGTGGCAACACGGATCTTGATGAGGGTGCACTGAAATCCATCGCCCAGATCACGCATGGTGCGTATTTTCGGGCGACTGACGCCGCTAGCCTAAATCAGGTCTATGCAGAAATTGACAAACTGGAGCCTGCTCGCGCCAAGGAGCAGTGGTATCGTCCCACCACCGAATGGTTTGCATGGCCTCTGGCTTTTGCGCTGTTACTCAGCGTAGCGACCGTTTGCCTGCGAAGGCAACTGTGATGGAAGCGCTCCGCGCCTTCGCGCAATCCTTTCATTTCTTGCGCCCTTGGTGGTTGCTGGCGCTGCCAGTGTTGTGGGTGCTGGTCGTGTGGCTCGCGAGTCAGCGCAACCAATTGGGCGATGCCTCGCACTTCATTGATGTTGACTTGCTGCCAGCACTGCGTCTTGACACCAATCTTTCTGACGGCGCTGGCAAACCCGGTCTGCGCCCATGGCCGTGGTTAGCCTTGGCCTGGACGTTGGCCGTTCTGGCCTTGGCTGGGCCAAGTTGGCAGCACGATAAAACCAGCGCCTACCGCGCGCCAGCCGCCTGGGTTGTGGTGCTCGACCTGTCACCGTCGATGGCGGCGACCGATCTTGCACCGAACCGCGTGACCCGCGCACGCTACCTGATCGACGACATTTTGGGTACGGCGCGCGATGCGCGGGTGGGCATGGTCGCGTTCAGCGATGAGCCCTACACCGTGGCGCCGCTCACGCAGGATGTGGCCACCGTGCGCACGCTGATGCCTGTCCTGGCACCCGATCTAATGCCCAGCCCTGGCGACCATCTGGCACCGGCCCTGGAGCACGCCGAAAAACTGCTCAACGCATCGGGGTCGCGCGACAAACAAATCGTCGTGATCAGTGACGGTTTTGACGACCCTGCAGCAGCATTACCGAGAGCTGCCGCACTTAAAAAACAGGGCATAACCATCAGCGTGGTTGGTGTTGGCACCACAGGCGGTGCGCCGCTGCCCAAAGCCGATGGCGGCTTTGCGCAGGATGGGCAAGGCCAGCCGCAGATGGCACGGCTCAACACCGAATTGCTACAGCAATTGGCCCGAGCAGGCGGTGGACGTTATGTCGACAGTGTGCAACCTGCCGCGCTGTTGGCTGACCTGCAATCGGCGACGCCGGGGTCCGGCGATGCGGTGGCAGAGCAAGGCCAAAGCGTGACCCGTTGGCGCGACGCAGGCGCATTTTTGTTGCCCGCTGTGCTGTTGCTGTCCGCACTGCTGTCGCGCAGGAGATGGCTATGAAATGCGTGTCGTGGACAGCACGCAGTGCGGTAGCCGCTTTGCTGATGACGGGTACGGCATTGACGCTGGCTGCCTCGGCCATTGCGTCAGCCGACGCCCCCACGGCCAGCCTGTGGTCGCGGCTGTGGCGCACGCCTGATCAGCGCGGGCAGGCCCTGCTGCAACAAGGCGATGCTGCGGGCGCAGCCCGAGCCTTTGTCGACCCGCAGCGTAAGGCACATGCCGCATTGCAAGCCCACGATTACACAGCCGCGGCGCAAACTCTAACCGGAATTGACACAGCCGAAGCGCACTACAACCGTGGCAATGCACTGGCCCACACCGGCGACCTGCAGGGCGCCATTGGTGCCTATGACGCCGCGCTCAAGCACAACCCCCAACACACCGACGCACGGCACAACCGCGAAGTCGTTGCCGCCGCATTGCAGAAGCAGGAGACGAAGGACGAAAGCAAACAAGACAAGCAGCAACAGAGCAAGGAAGGCAGTAAGCCCGGCGACAAAGCGGATGAGAAGCAAGATGCTAAGGACGGCAAGTCTGACGGCAAGCCCGGAGACAAAGCGGATGGAAAACAGGATGCAAAGGACGGCAAGTCTGACGGGAAGCCCCGTGAAAAGGCGGATGGGAAGCAGGATGCTAAAGACGGCAAGTCTGACGCCAAGCCCAGTGACAAATCGGATGGAAAACAGAATGGCCAAGATGGTAAATCTGAACCCAAGCCCAGTGACAAGTCGGCTGGGAAACAGGACGGGAATGACAGCAAGCCCGCTGACAAAGCCAAGGACACCAGCGGTTCCAAGCCGGGTGAAAAGTCGGGGCAAAAACAGCCGGATCAACCCGGTCCGTCGCCATCTGGCAAACCCGGCGAACGATCCGATTCCGCGCCTCAGCCCGCAACGGCATCTGCCTCCACTGCCGCCGCGCCCAACCCGAAAGACGATGCTGCCCAAGCCCGGCGCGACGCAGAGTCCGCCTTGGGCAAAGGCGCGCAGCCGTCAGTTCCGAGTCAAACCGGCGCTTCTACTGCGACCCAGCGGCAACCTGCCGCCGCCGACGCAGCCAGAGTGCCGCTCACCGAGAAACAGATTGCGCAAGAACAATGGCTACGCGCCATACCGGACGACCCGGGCGGGCTGTTGCGCCGTAAATTTTTGATTGAACATATGCTCAGACAGCAAGGGCAAAAGCCATGAACATCTTGGTCCGACGAACGCTGACCGCAATCGTGGCAAGCGGCATTTGTCTCTCCACATGGGCGGCCGTGACCGCGTCGTTGGACAAGACTCAGGTAGCGCTTGGAGAACGTGTGCGCCTGGTCGTGCAAAACACGGGCAAGGGCGACCAGCAGCCCGACATCAGCGCCCTAAGCCAGGACTTTGACGTCCTCGGCACCCAGCGCGGCAGCAGCATGCAGATCACCAACGGAAGCGTGTCGTCGCAAACGCAATTCACGGTGTTGCTGACCCCCAAGCACAGCGGCACTATTCATATTGCACCTATCCAGTGGGGTGGCGAACAGTCGGGCCCACTCGATTTGACCGTTGGCGCCGGTGCAGCTCCCTCCAGGGTGGGCAGTAACAATGCCGCAGACTCGCAAGTCAACATAAGCAGCACGCTGGATCAGAAGCAGCCCTATGTGCAATCCGCCGTGGTGCTGAACTTGCGCTTAAACGTCGGCGTGCCGATGGCGCAGGCCAGCCTCGATTTACAGGGCAACAGCGACGTGCTGGTGAGGCAACTCGGTAAAGACCAGCAGCACAGTGAGTCGCGTAATGGCCGTGTCTATCAGGTCATAGAGCGCAAATACCTGTTGATACCGCAGCGTAGCGGTGCAATCAGCCTCAGAGGGCCGGTCCTCCAGGCTCAGGTGCAAGACGACGCGGCGCCTGCCGCCGATACCGACATCGATTCTTTTTTTGGCAATGTATTTGGTCAGACCATGGGGCGTTTCGCCCGCCCCATGCGCTCAGTGCAGATTCAGGGCAACGCCATTGAAATGGATGTGAAACCGCGGCCGACGAACACCGAAGCCAGCAACTGGCTGCCCGCTCAAAAATTGACGCTTGAGGAAACCTGGCGCCCCGAGCAGGGGGCACTGCATGTCGGCGAGCCACTGACCCGCCACCTGCATTTGAGCGCGTTGGGCGTGTCGGCCGGCCAGTTGCCTGACCTTGCCAGCGTTATGGCGGTGCCTGACGGCATCAAAAAATATCCTGATCAGGCCAAAACTGATGAAAGCCTGCAGGGCGACACCCTGCGCGCCGAACGAGACCAGGACATTGCACTGATAGCGAGCGCACCGGGTCATTACGATTTGCCAGCACTACGCCTGGTCTGGTGGGACACAGCGAGCCAAACTCAACGGACTGCTGAATTGCCCGCGCGTAGTCTGGACATATTGCCGGCTACCGGCGTGACCCCCGGTGCAGTACCCGCAGTTCCCAAGACCACGGCCGCCACGGGCACTGATGCCGCGAAAGGGCTCTCCATCAGCACGGGTCAGGACGCGAACAATTATGCGGGCAACGTCATTGGTGCCGCGAAGGCGCTGCTCCAGACGCCAACAGCATGGTTATGGGTCAGCGCGGCGCTGGCGGCGTTGTGGCTCGGCACATTGTTACTTTGGTGGCGCGCACGGCGCCGGGCTCTGACCAACCCGGCACCGGCGACTCCGCTATCACCCGCAGCAAACAACACGGTAGCCCAGGCCGTCGCCCCGCCCAGTGCCCGAAGCGCGCTGTCTGCGCTGCAACAGGCCTGCGCTGCGAACGACGCACGGCGGGCACGGCAGCACGTCCTCGAATGGGCCGCTGCCACATGGCCCCAAAATCCACCTCGCGGACTCAACAGCCTGACAGAGCGCTTGCAAGACGTGCGCTACGTGGAGCCTCTGCAGCGACTGGATCGCGCCTGCTATGCCGCCGACGCACCGTGGAATGGCTCGATGTTGGCGAAAGCGTTTTCACAGCCCCCCAAGCCTGACGCTGACAAAAAAAGCACGCGATTGATTCCGGATTTGTACGACTAGATCGCCTTCGCCAGAGTGCGCCCGAAGCCGGGTTGGCAAGCGTCGTAGAAAATGAAGACCGGGAACCATAGCTGGCGAAGCGCCCGGCGAGGAAGCGTAAGATGTCGCGCGAGTTGATCGCTGCCATGCGTTGCGAAGCGATCTGTACGATGAGCACCGGCGCAATGAACGGACCGACTACGCCGTCGACAGCTCTGATGGCATATTCGTGTCGTTTTTTCGCTGGTTGCAACATAATTTTGCTACATCAAAACAGTGCGAGCAGCGCGTCACCGACTGCTGGCGAGGTTCGATCTATTCACTACAAGCCGCATGAAGTCGACGGTCTGTTCGCCAGCGCACAGACTGGCATCGAGCATCGCAATTACTCTATGCGAGCCAATTGTTCAACGTGATGTGCTGCCACCCTTCATCACAGCGTTCACTATTGCAAGGTGGGAAATAGCCATGCCCGAAATTCAACTTCTGTCCAACGGCTCCTATCACGTCACGCTCACGCGCTCTGGCCATGGATTCAGCGCGTGGCGTGATTTGGCAGTTACACGCTGGAGCGCCGACTTAACGCTTGATTCCGGTGGTGCGTGCTGCTATGTGCGGGAGCATGCAGCGCTACCAAACGTGTCAAGTAGGGCGCAGCACAGTCCGCTTTCGCATGGGCCGATGGCACATGATTTTTCTGACGGACGCGCTGTCGTCCGATCGAAAGACGGAGTGCTTGAGATCCGCAGTGAGTTGGCCGTCGCGGTCGATGATCCGGTCGAGTTGCGCCGCGTAGTGATTACGAATCTTTCCGAACGACGGTTGACCCTAACGGCGACGAGCTATGCCGAAATCGTGCTTTCCCCACCCGCGACCGACTCGGCACACCCTGCGTTTAGCAAGCTCTTCGTGCAGACTGAGATTGATTCAGTGTTGCAGGCGATTCTCGCAACCCGGCGGCCCAGCACGCCGGGCGATCCTACGCCTTGGCTCTTCCATTTCGCGCTGATCGGTGGTTCGGCAGTTGGCACCCAATCGTTCGAAACCGACCGCATGCGCTTCATCGGTCGCGGTCGCGATACGAGCGATCCTCAAGTGCTGGATGATGGTGCGCCGCTGTCGGGCACGACCGGCCCGGTACTCGACGCCGTGGCCGCTGTTCGCATCCCGTTCGTTGTCGAATCCAGCGCGTCGATCACGATCGATTGGCTGACCGGCGTCGCTGCCTCGCGCGAGGCCTGCGTTGAACTGGCGCGGAAGTTTCGGCATGCCGTCGCGGTGGAGCAGATTCTGGAACAGGGCGGTGCCTATCGGCGATCCACGATGCATACGCTTGCGATCAGCGAGGCCGACGCGAGCTTGTACCAACGAATGGTGGAATCGATCATTTACGCGGCGCCCGAGCTGCGTGCCGACGCAAACCTCATCGCGCAGAACAGCCGTGGACAATCGGGGCTGTGGGGTTTCGGCCTCTCAGGCGATCTTCCGATCGTGCTTCTGAAAATGTCTGGTTCTGAGCCGTTTGTTGTCCTCAAGCAGATGTTGCAGGCGCAGGCTTGGTGGAACGCGTTCGGACTTCGCTGCGAGCTGGCCGTTCTGTGCGCAGGATCAGCCGACGGCAAACCGAGTCTCTTCGATCAGGTCGTGAAGGAAGTCAACGCGGGATCCGGCGCGGGTCGCGTTGGCCAACCTGATGGCATCTTCGTGCTCAACGATTCGAAGCTCGACGAGGGAGATCGCATCCTGTTGCAAAGCGTGGCGAGGATCGTCGTGACCGACGCTGACACGCTTGCTGCACAGGTAGCGAATCGCATGGATATTGCTCGATCCGCGTCTGGCGATGGAGCGGCGAATACTCCGACCGCTGAGCTCGCAAACTTCGCGCCATCCGAGCATCTGCTCGCCGATAACGGTTACGGCGGCTTCACTGCCGACGGGCGCGAATACGTTATCACGACATCTACGGCGCGTATGACGCCCGTCCCCTGGGTCAATGTGATCGCAAACCCCGACTTCGGCACGCTGGTGTCGGAAAGCGGCAGCGCCACGACTTGGAGCGAAAACGCTCACGAGTTCCGGCTGACACCCTGGTCGAATGACCCGGTGAGCGACCCCAACACCGAGGCGTTCTACATCCGCGACGAGACCAGCGGCGGCTTCTGGTCGCCAACGCTGCTGCCCACGCGGGCAGCCGGTGCCTACACAACGCGCCACGGCTTCGGCTACAGCGTCTTCGAGCATACTGACCACGAGATCGAATCCGAACTACGCGTCTACGTTGCAATCGACAGCCCGGTCAAGTTTTCGGTACTCACTTTGCGCAACCTGTCGGATCGACCAAGCAAGCTGTCGGTCACTGGCTACGTCGAATGGGTGCTTGGTGATGAACGGCCGAAGACGCGGAGCCAGGTCGTTACTGAGATCGACGCGACCACCGGCGCACTGTTCGCTCGCAACGCGTACAACACGGACTTCGCGGGCCGCACTGCATTCTTCGATGTCGACGACGGGGCGAGTGAGGCCTGCGGAGATCGCGCCGACTTCCTCAGCCCGGGCGGCACGTTGGCCGCACCGGCTGCCTTGGTCGCATCCGCAGAAGTGTCGCTATCGGGCCGGGTTGGTTCTGCGCTCGACCCCTGTGCAGCGCTGCGTGTGGATGTCGATTTGGCCCCTGGGCAGACGCAGGTCGTTGTGTTCAGGCTCGGAGCTGGGCGTACCCCTGACGAGGCGCGCGATCTGGTGCGCCGCTGGCGTCGGACGGATTCCGAGAGCGATGCGCTCGAAGCCGTACACGCGTTTTGGCGGCAAACGCTCGGCGTAGTTCAAGTGAAGACTCCCGATACGGCGTTGAATGTGCTGGCCAACGGGTGGCTGCTGTATCAGCTAATCGCGTCGCGACTGTGGGGCCGCACCGCGTTCTACCAGTCTAGCGGTGCATTCGGTTTTCGCGACCAGTTGCAGGACGTCATGGCTCTGGTTCATGCAGCGCCCGCTCTGGTGCGTGAACACTTGCTGCGTGCCGCCTCACGCCAGTTCGTCGAAGGTGATGTTCAGCATTGGTGGCATCCACCTTCGGGTAAGGGCGTGCGCACGCGTTGTGCCGACGACCTGCTGTGGCTGCCACTCGTCACCTGCCGCTACGTTGAGGTCACTGGCGACACTGGCGTGCTAGACGTGGCGTGTCCGTTCCTAGCGAGTCGAGCGCTGAAGGACGGAGAGGCATCAAATTATGAACTGCCTAAAGTCTCGGACGAGGCGGCGAGTCTGTACGAACACTGTGTGCGAGCGATCCGCCGCAGCTTCGCGTTCGGCGCACGCGGACTGCCGCTGATGGGTGGTGGCGACTGGAACGACGGCATGAATCTGGTGGGTGCCGACGGCAAGGGAGAAAGCGTGTGGATGGCGTTTTTCCTCATCACGGTGCTGAAGCGTTTTGCACCGCTCGCGCAGGCCCGTGGCGACGCCGACTTCGCCCGGCGCTGCGACGAAGAGGTGATGCGTTTGAGCGCCTGCATCGAGGCATTGGCCTGGGATGGCGCGTGGTATCGGCGCGCGTGGTTCGACGATGGCTCGGTGCTCGGTTCAACGGTGAACACTGAATGCCAGATCGATTCGATCGCGCAAAGCTGGTCAGTGCTGTCAGGCGCGGCCCCGGCCGACCATGCACGACAGGCGATGGCGTCCCTCGATAAAAGGCTTGTGGATCGCGACTCGAGGATCGTGAAGTTGCTCGATCCTCCGTTCGATATCAGCAATCCCTCGCCCGGCTACATTCAGGGCTACGTGCCGGGCGTGCGCGAGAACGGTGGTCAGTACACGCACGCCGCGATGTGGGCGGCGATGGCTTTTGCGGAGCTAGGCAACGCCGAGCGCGCGTGGGAGCTGTTTGCGCTGTTAAACCCCGTTAGTCACGCGAGGGATGCCGCTCAGGCGGCAACTTACATGGTCGAGCCCTATGTCGTCGCGGGTGATGTCTACGCCAACGCCGCGCACGCCGGGCGAGGCGGCTGGACCTGGTATACCGGGTCGGCCGGATGGATGTATCAGCTCGTGGTCGAGTCGCTGCTCGGCTTGCAAAGAAGCGAGAACCGATTGCGCGTGCGCCCGCTCCTACCGAAGACATGGACAACATTCGATGTGAGCTACCGATTTGGCACCTCAACCTTCGCAATCACCTGCCGTGAAGCCGCAGCCGGTGTGGCGGCGAGTGTGGTCGTCGATGGCGTCGAGGCGGTGGGAGATACCTTGCCGCTCGTCGACGATGGCAACGCCCACGAAGTGCTGATCAACGTGGCGCACCGACTCTGATGGCACTTATAAACATGGAGCAAACGATGCAACTTGGAATGATCGGACTCGGCCGCATGGGAGCCAGCATGGTGCGACGCCTGATGAAGCATGGCCACACGTGCGTCGTCCACGATATGCGTCCAGAACCCGTTGCTGCACTGCAAGCCGACGGTGCTGTTGGTGCTGCAACTATCGAGGAATTAGTCGCCAAACTGGCGCGGCCGCGCGCGATCTGGCTCATGGTACCGGCCGGCGTTGTCGATCAGGCGATCGAGGCGCTCATGCCCCACCTGCAGGACGGCGACATCGTCATCGACGGTGGTAATTCGTTCTATCGAGACGACGTGCGCAGGGCAAAAAGTCTCCGCGAATCCGGCGTGCACTACGTCGATGTCGGCACCAGCGGCGGTGTGGCCGGCGAAGCGCGCGGTTACTGCCTGATGATCGGCGGCGAAAAGGACATCGTGGGCCATCTGTCGCCGATTTTCTCGGCGCTGGCGACCGGTGTCGGCACGGCGGCGCGCACGCCCGGCCGCAGCGGTGCGAATACACCGGCTGAAGAGGGCTTTTTGCACTGCGGCCCCTCGGGTGCGGGCCACTTCGTCAAGATGGTCCATAACGGTATCGAGTACGGCGTGATGGCGGCCTACGCCGAAGGCCTGAACATTCTGCGCAACGCCAACGTCGGTAACCGCAAACAAGTCCATGACGCGGAGACGACGCCGCTGCGCGACCCCGAGTTCTACTGCTACGACCTGGATCTACCCGCAGTTGCGGAAGTCTGGCGCCGCGGAAGCGTGATCGGTTCCTGGTTGCTCGATCTCACGGCCGCGGCGCTGCTGAAAGACCCGCAGCTCGGCGGCTTCGATGGCCGCGTATCCGATTCCGGTGAAGGCCGCTGGACGCTGCAGGCGGCAATCGACGAGGCGGTGCCGACGCCAGTGCTAAGCGCCGCGCTGTATGAGCGCTTCGCGTCGCGCGGTGAGGCGGACTTTGCGAATCAGCTGCTGTCGGCAATGCGCCATGCCTTCGGCGGTCACGTCGAGAAGCCCGCGGAAGTTGCCCGATGAGCGTCGCTGGGCGAACCGAACCGAGCACAGAGCGGCCGCATTCCGACGCTTTGGTCGTCTTCGGTTTCAGCGGTGACCTCGCGAGCAAGAAAATTTTCCCGGCGCTGTACGTAATGGTGAAGAAAGGGCAGCTCACGGTGCCGGTGATCGGCGTTGCGTCGTCCAAGTGGGGTGTCGAAGAATGGCAGGCACATGTCCGCGACAGTCTGCTGCACGAAGGGCATGAAGGTGGCATCGACGACCCCGCCGCTTTCGACCGGCTGATAGGGTTAGTTAACTACGTCAGCGGAAACTACAACGACGCTACGACCTTCACCGCATTAAAAGCCGCGCTCGGGGGGGCGACGAGACCCGCGTATTACCTTGCCATTCCACCGGCGCTTTTCGCCACTGTGATCCAGAGCCTTGGTCAGGCGGGGCTTGCGGGCCTGACGCAGGACGCGCGCGTCATCGTCGAGAAGCCGTTTGGGCGTGACCTCGCTTCAGCGCGCGAGCTGAACGCGGTCACGCAGTCTGTGTTCCCCGAGGCGTCGATCTTCCGCATTGACCACTACCTGGGGAAGGAGGCGATCATGAACATCCTCTACTTCCGCTTCGCGAACTCTTTCCTCGAACCGATCTGGAATCGCAATCACATCGCCAGCGTACAGGTGACGCTGGCCGAGGACTTCGGTGTCGGTACGCGCGGTGCTTTC
>JBDSYI010000313.1:0-2817 GCA_039925745.1 Casimicrobium sp.
TCGAGCGCTCACTTCACGGTGAACACGGCCAACGCAGATGGTGATCCCGCTGTAGAACAATTTGTGTGTAGTGTCAAAAATGGTACTACACAGGGATTCGATGCGGCAAGGTCGCTGAAACCCGCCCATGACTGTCAAAGCGACTGTGATGGGTTTGATAGGAGATTAACTTGAGTCTAAATCGCACTGAAAAAGCCGCGGTCATCGACGAAGTCAGAGCCCAAGTGATTGAAGCTCAGACCTTAGTTGTGGCTGAATATCGCGGCACGACGGTTAAGGATATGACCAAACTGCGCGCGTCTGCACGAGCGCAGGGCGTTTACTTGCATGTGTTGAAAAACTCGCTTGCACGTCGCGCCGTGGTCGGGACGCCGTTTGAAGTGGTCGCCGGACACATGTCCGGCCCGCTGATTTACGGTTTTTCCACCGATGCCGTAGCTGCTGCCAAAGTCATCAGCGACTTCGCCAAAACCAACGACAAGCTCGTGGTCAAAGCGGGCGCTTTTGATGGCAAATTGCTCGACAAGGCAGGCGTTGCATCGCTCGCTTCGATCCCGAGCAAGGAAGTATTGCTGGCGCAAATTGCTGGTCTGTTGATGTCGCCAGTATCGCGTTTTGCGCGCGTGTTGGCTGCCGTATCCGAGAAGCGTGCAGGCCCAGTGGAAGCTGCCGCCCCCGCCGCTGAAGCCGCTGCTGAACCAGCCGCTGCCTGAACCAATTAGCACATTCAAATTAACTAAAGAATTAGGAGCCAAACATGGCCTTCAATAAAGATGACTTCCTCGCCGCACTCGACACGATGTCGGTGATGGACCTGAACGACCTCGTGAAAGCGATCGAAGAGAAATTCGGCGTATCGGCCGCTGCAATGTCAGCGCCGGCTGCTGGCGGTGGTGCTGCCGCTGCTGTGGTCGAAGAGAAGCTCGAGTTCGACCTCGTGTTGACTGAGATCGGTGCGAACAAAGTAAGCGTGATTAAAGCGGTTCGCGAAATCACCGGTCTGGGCCTCAAAGAAGCCAAAGATCTGGTCGACGGCGCACCGAAAACGGTTAAAGAAGCAATGCCTAAAGCTGACGCTGAAGCCGCCAAGAAGAAGATTGAAGACGCAGGTGCCAAGGCCGAGATTAAGTAATTTCGGGTTGACGCAAGGGGCCGAAGAGGTTGAAACCCTCTCCGGCCTCTAGCTGTTTGTAGAGACTGTTCCCGTTTGATCGATCTTGCATCATGCATTGATCAATCAAACGAGAGCCTTCTCCAGCTCCCGCGACCGCGCGAATCCATTGTCTTGGCTTCGCCTCGGTCGCGCCTCTCGCTTCCACAGTTGAGGAACATATGACGTACGCCTTCGCCGAAAAAAAACGAATCCGCAAAAGCTTTGGATCACGCACCGACGTATTGCCGGTGCCTTATCTTCTGCACACCCAGCTCGCGTCCTACAACGAGTATCTGCAAGAAGGGGTTAGCCAGCCGAACCGGAAAAACGTCGGCCTTGAGTCCGCGTTCACATCGATTTTCCCGATCTCCAGCCACAATGGTTTTGCCAAGCTGGAGTACGTGCACTACACGCTCGCCACGCCACCGTTTGACGTCGTCGAATGCCAACAACGCGGCTTGACCTTTGCATCTCCTGTCCGCGCCAAAGTTCGCCTCATTATTTATGATCGCGAAGCGGCTAAGGACACGGTAAAAGAGATCAAAGAGTCCGAGGTTTACATGGGTGAAATGCCGCTCATGACCGAGAACGGATCGTTCGTCATCAACGGCACCGAGCGCGTGATCGTGTCCCAGTTGCACCGTTCGCCTGGCGTGTTTTTTGAGCACGACAAGGGCAAGACGCACAGCTCCGGCAAATTGCTCTTCTCGGCGCGCGTGATTCCTTATCGCGGATCATGGCTCGACTTCGAATTTGACCCGAAAGACTTCCTCTATTTCCGTATCGATCGTCGTCGCAAGATGCCAGTGACGATCCTGTTGAAAGCGCTTGGCTTGACGGAGGAAGAAATCCTTGCGCGCTACTTCAAGTTTGACGACCTGTACTTCACGCCTAAGGGTAACGAACTCGCGTTCGTGCCCGAGCGCGTTAAAGGCGAGATCGCGCGTTTCGACATCACGACCCCTGACGGCACGGTTGTCGTCGCTAAAGACAAGCGCGTTACCGCGAAGCACATCCGCGATCTGCAGAACGCCAAAGTTGAGCGCCTCTCGTTGCCGACGGATGAGGTTTACGGACGCATCGTCGCGACCAACGTCATCGACAAAGAGACGGGCGAGGTCGTTCTCAAGGCCAACGAAGAGTTGACCGAAGACTCGTTGAAGAAACTGGTCGAGGCTGGCATCAGCCAAATCCGCACGCTTTACATCAATGAGCTGGATGAAGGTCCGTGGATTTCGATGACGCTGCGCACTGACGACGTGCCAGATCGCACAACAGCCCGCGTTGCGATCTATCGCATGATGCGTCCCGGTGAGCCGCCGACTGCAGAAGCGGTTGAAGCACTCTTCACGCGCCTGTTTTTCAATCCGGATACGTATGACTTGTCACGCGTGGGCCGCATGAAGTTCAATCGCCGCGTCGGCCGCGACGAGATCGAAGGCCCGATGGTGTTGACGCATGAAGATATCTTCGACACTGTCCGCATTATTCTTGATCTGCGTAACGGCCGCGGTCAGGTCGACGATATCGATCACCTCGGAAATCGCCGAGTTCGAAGTGTTGGTGAACTTGCCGAGAACCAGTTCCGTAGCGGACTGGCGCGTGTTGAGCGTGCGGTGAAGGAACGTCTCGGTCAGGCCGAGAGCGAAAATCTGATGCCGCAT
>JBDSYI010000314.1:0-4035 GCA_039925745.1 Casimicrobium sp.
AAGCATTGCAATCGGGTCGAGAACAGATCGGCTTGGCGCGCCATGTTGACATCGAACGTGAAGACATTTTGACGTGTGCAAACACTGCATTTTTTCCCGGTCATCCAGACAAGGCGCACGCCTCATTTGAGCGCTGGTGGCACTCGCAAGCGGCCGATATCGATACGCAAGTAACGGAGCGCGTACGCTGGCCATTGCCTGAATCAACGCTCGCTGCCGATGCGCGTCGCAAAGTCAAGGCAGACTATCCAGAGGTCGCGCAACGCTTGACCCCGTCGAGCGATGGCGAAGTGATGCTTACGTTCACGGCTACGAGCAAAGGCAAAGCGCAAGGTGCTCGCAAGGCGCTGCAGCGCACGATGGCGGCTAACAGCCAGGCGTTAGCCGTCAGCCGTTACTGGCTCCACGTGACTTAACCCCGCGCACCAATTCCCCTACAAATCCCGGCCCGCGATACAACATGCCGGTGTAAATCTGCACGAGGCTGGCACCGATGTCGAGCTTTCTCTGCGCGTCGGCGACGCTCATGATGCCGCCAACACCAATCACCGGGATGCTGCCCTTGCTCGCCGCAACAACCTTCGTCAATACCGAGTCCGCTCGTGCCGTCAACGGCTTGCCGCTGAGACCGCCTGCCTCCTTCGCGGCGACGTGATCGGTAACGCCCTCGCGGCTGATCGTGGTGTTGCTGGAAATGATCGCATCTGCTCCCGCATCGACGATGGCGGACACCACTTCAGCGATGATCGCATCATCAATATCAGGTGCGATTTTTACGGCGATGGACTTTCGTTTGCCGTGCTGTTTAGCGAGCGCTTCGCCTTCGCGCACAATCGTTGATACCAACGCGGCCACGGAATCCGGTGCTTGAAGGTCACGTAAATTTTTGGTGTTGGGCGACGAGATGTTGATGGTCACGTAGTCGGCTGTTTCGTAAACCGCTCGCAGCGCGATAAGGTAATCATCGACCGCACGTTCAATCGGCGTCGCTGCGTTTTTGCCAATGTTCACACCCACTGGAACGGCGGTGTCACGGCATTGCAATCGCTTGACCGCAGCCTCAACACCCCCATTGTTAAATCCCAGACGATTGATCAACGCCTCATGCTCAGGCAATCGGAACATGCGAGGCGTCGGGTTGCCCGGCTGCGGTTTCGGCGTCAGCGTGCCGACCTCAATAAAGCCGAATCCCAACTGCGCCAACCCACGCAAATGTTTCGCGTCTTTATCGAGCCCTGCTGCCAAACCAATTGGATTCGGAAAATCGAGCCCCATCACGCGAATCGGCTTTGGCGCGGGCAATGCGCCAGCCCAAATTCGCGCCAAGCCCAACGCAGCTTGTGCATCAAGCGCGGCGAACGCAGCGTGATGAGCGCGCTCTGGATCAAGTGCAAACAGTATGGGGCGGAAAAGTGAATAGGCCATGCCGCTATTATCACTGGCATGTTCCGACGCCTCACCTCTCCGCAAGTTTTCTTCGTCCTGTTGTTTGCTGCGGTCGCCGATCTTGCTCATGCGCAGGACTACAAAGACCGCGGCGAGTGGGCTGCGCTGAGGGCAGAGCTTGTCACTGAAAATAATTACGACGCCGCAGTGCTTGACGCCACCATTGCGCGTGTCAAGCGGCAGGACAAAGTGATCACCTACATGGACACGCCGATCCGCGCACCAACGCCCTGGTATGTCTACTGGCCTCGTCACATTGGCGGTGATCGTTTGCAGCGTGGCGCTGAATTCATGCGTGCCAATCGAGCCAGCTTTGCCAGTGCCGAGCAGAATTACGGCGTGCCTGCCTCAGTGGTCGCTGCGATTATCGGCGTCGAGACCGTCTATGGCCGCATCACTGGAAATTTCCGGGTGATTGATGCGTTGGCAACGCTTGCGTTTGATTACCCTCGCCGCGCAGAATTTTTTCGTGCGGAATTGAAAGAATTGTTTTTGCTGGCACGTGAGCAAAAGCGCTCACCTTTGGATTTCACGGGCTCATTTGCCGGTGCGATGGGTTGGCCGCAATTTATGCCCGGTAGCTATCGCAAATGGGCCGTTGATTTCGACAACGATCAGAAGATTGATCTCTGGAATTCTCCGGCAGATATTGTCGGCTCGGTCGCGTCGTTTTTAGCGGGACACGGTTGGCAACGCGGTGAGCCCGTGATGCTGCCGATCGCCACACCAAGCGCAGAAATCATTGCGAGCATTGACGGCGGTCTGTCGCCACGAAAGCCGTTAAAAGAATATCTGGCTGCAGGAATCACCATCACTGCTCGCGACGCCGACGTTGTGCTGCCTTCCGACGAAGAATCGGTCGGAATTATTTCGCTCGACAATGCCGATGGCCGGAATGAATATTGGCTAACGTTTGAGAATTTCTACGTCATCACGCGCTACAACCGCTCAAGGATGTACGCGTCTTCGGTGTGGTCGCTCGCCTACGCACTGAAAAAAGCTGCGGCGGCGCCTCAGTCTGGTGCTAAGTAGCGCTTGTAACGGTCAGCTTTTCTGTAGAAGCTATAGCGCATAGGGGCTAGTGGCGTTTTTATGCCATAGTTGATTTGTGCCATTTTATCGAACTAGCCCCCGATCACGCTTCGTTTCACGAAAAAGCTGATAGTCTGAATTGGGTCAAAGTAAAGCCTTGAGCGAATCTAGCGTATCCGCCTCATGAATGGGTTTGTCATCACGAATGCGCAGCATGCGTGGGAAGCGCACAGCAATGCCGCTTTTGTGGCGCGGACTCAGGTTGATGCCTTCGAACCCGAGTTCAAACACGAGCGACGGCGCGACGCTGCGCACCGGGCCGAACGAGTTGACGGTTGATTTGCGAATGACCGCGTCGATTCGTTTGAATTCTTCGTCAGTCAAACCTGAATGCGCTTTGGCAAACGACACCAATTGCAACTCACCGGGTGGTTGGCCGGCCTTGATTGCCGCAACGACCGATTGCGCTTCGTCCGCTGAGTGCGGCGCTCGATTCCACACCGCAAACGTGTAGTCGGTGTAGAGCCCCGCGCGGCGACCGTGACCGGCCTGCGCGTAGATCAACACGCAGTCGATCGACATCGGATCGACCTTCCATTTCCACCACGTTCCGTCGTTTTTGGTGCGACCACTGCCATAACGCGAATCGCGCGCTTTCAGCATGAAGCCTTCAACGCGTCGTTGCCGACTTTCCCCGCGCAGTTGCGCGAGCGTTGCCCAGTTCATTCCATTCACAGTCGGCGATAGCGGCCAGCGGTTGGACGCGCACAACACTTCAAGTCTTTCTCGACGTAACGAGAGCGGCTGTTCGCGCAAATCAACGCCGTCGAGCTCCAGTAAATCGTAGGCGAGCAATTGAACCGGCACGTCCGCAAGAATTCTTTTGCTGAGCGTTTTACGACCGATCCGCTGCTGCAAAAGATTGAACGGTTGCGGTACGTCGTCGCCGTCGCGCATCACCAGAATTTCACCGTCGATCACCACACCGTCCGGTAACGATTGCGCACGACTCACAATTTCCGGAAATCGCTCAGTGATGAGATCCTCACCGCGCGACCAGATCCACACAAAACCGCCGCGCTTGATGAGCTGCGCACGAATGCCGTCGTATTTCCATTCCACAATCCAGTCGCGCGGATCGCCGAGCAATGTGCCAAACTTTTCTACCGGATCGTTCAGTGCGTGCGCCAGGAAAAACGGGTAGGGTGCGCCATCAGTTCGCCGCGACTGTTCATCGTTGCTTGCTATCGGAACGGGGGCGATGAGTGCGGCAAACGCAGCGGCAGACGGTTGCGCATTCTTGTCCGTCCACCCCATCAGGCGCAACGCAATCGACTTCGCATCAACGCCGGTGAAATCAGCGAGCGCACGGGTCACCAGCAGTTTCGACACGCCGACGCGAAAGCCGCCGCCGATCAATTTGGTTAGCAAAAAACGCCGCTCCACATCAAGCATTTGCCAGTAGCGTTGCAGGGTCGCCGACGCGTCCTCGGGCGCTACGCCGCGCATCGGTGCCAGACGTGATTCAACCCACGTCGTCAGGCTTTCATCGTTGTC
>JBDSYI010000315.1:0-3400 GCA_039925745.1 Casimicrobium sp.
GCCGCGAATTCTTTCTCGGGCATCGCCTCAAGTTCGGGGCCGTTGACAATCGATCCCGTAATCGCCATGCCTGCCTGGCGGGCGACGGCCGCGACGGTTTCGGCGTTGTCGCCCGACAACACCTTCAGCCGCACGTCGCGTGATTGATAGAAGCTGATCGCTCCCTGCACGTCCGTGCGCAACTCGTCGCGTAGCACGATGAAGGCCAAATTCATCATGCCTTCCTGTTGCGGGATGTGACTCTCCGTCGCAGCGAGTAGAACCACTCTCAAGCCGTCCCGGCGAAGCCCTTCAAGCATCGTCTGCTGAACAGGCGTAAGCGCAGCCGCTCGCAGCGCCTCTGGCGCCCCCAGCCATAGCGACACCTCGGCCTCACCGACGCGCACTCTGACAGCGCTTGTCTTGATTTCCGACGAGAACGCCTGCTCTTCGATAGGCACATTCTTCTTTCCGGGGAACGTCGATTCAATCGCATCGAGCGTCCGGTTCTTTTCGCGGGTTGCACCCACAAGAAGCTCTAACCGCTCCACCACCTCAGCCCGGGGCATGGTGAACACTTCCAGACGCTCGAACAGAAGGCGATTGGTCCCTAACGTGCCGGTCTTGTCGAAGCACAAGGTCGTGACATGGCTCAAAGCTTCGACGGAGCTCAATTTCTGCACGAGGACCTGACGCGTTGCTGCGCGCGCTGCGGCTAGCGAGAAGGCAAGCGTCGTGATCAAAACCAGTCCCTCGGGTACGAGCGCCTTGACAGCCGTCACGATGGACAGAATGCCAGCGGCAAGCGACATATGCTTGATGTAGCCCGCAAAGATCAGCAGCACAACGAGCACACCCATCGTGATGGTCAACGTTTGCACCAGCCCCGCGACGATATTCTCCAGCGGGCTTCGCGTGAATTTGTAGGTCTTTGCCTCCGCCATGAGAACGTTCGCATGTGACTGCGCGCCGATGCCCGTCGCCACGTACGAGCCGGTGCCACTAACGCAGAAGCTGCCGGATAGCAATGGGTCGTTGAGCTTCTTCGTCACCACGTCCGATTCCCCGGTCAACAGCGACTCGTCGATGCCGATGGGCGACGGGGAAACCAGATGGCCATCGGCAATGATTGAATCACCGGGATGCAGCGCGATTAATTCGTCTTTGACGACCTGTTGGACTGGAATGAGCTGCTCATGCCCGCCACGAATGACGGTGACTTCACGCTGGGCCAGCAAGCTCAACCGATCAAGCGCCCGTTTGGCGCGGAACTCACTGACGATTCCCGCCAGAACGTTGGCCAACGTCACCGCCGCAAGGAAGACCACGTCGTTGTAGGCGCGAATCAACAGTAGCGCCACGATGGCGGACGCGAGCACCGCATTGAACAAGGTAAAAATGTTGCTGCGGAGGATTCCAGCAGCCGTGCGGGTGGTCAGGTGCTCGATGTTGTTGGTTTGGCCAGCGTTGATGCGCTGGTCAACCTCAGCCTGGGAGAGGCCGGTGCGCGCTGGCTGTGTCGGCGAACTGGTTTTAGGGGCGCTCGCGCCGCTTGACTCTTTGGTGTCGATACGGAGGGTCATGTCAGATCAATTCGCCGTTGTTGATGGCTTCGTCGTTGTCGAGTCGTTAGCGGGAGCATGAGCGTCGTGAGAGGGCGAACCGATCAACTGGAAGCGCCTACTTTTTTGTGAAGTCAGTGTCCAGTGCCCAGCGTCGCCGGTCTGTACGCTGCCGCACGTGGTGGACTCCGTCGAAAGCATTGAGTTGCAAATGCTATCGACAGTCAAACACAACGGAGATACTCGCTTGTCAATAGCTAACAGCACAATTAAAAAGATCAACCGCTCGCGCCGCCGCCAGTTGCAGCGCCGTTTGTCAAAAATTCTCGCCATGGGTTCGCTAGCGAACAGACTATTCCAACTTTAAAAGGTATTCTGAACTCCTTTCAAGACGCGCTGGGCGTCAATCAACCACCCAAGGATTCAGATATGAAACTCAATCAAAAAAACTCAACGCGCTGGATCGTGCTTGCATCGCTACTGGTAGCTTCAGCGGTCGGATTGTCCGCGCAAGCAGCGATGCCCGATATGTTGAAACTCACAGGCGAACAGGAAGTGCCACCGGTCAAAACGCTTGCTTCGGGCTCTGGCATGTTGGCCGTGGCAGCCGACGGCGCAATCAGCGGGAATATCACCACAGAAGGACTCAAAGCGACGATGGCTCATGTGCATATGGGTGCACTGGGCGCGAACGGCCCGGTCATCATTACCTTGGTCAAAACGACCGACACGGTGTGGTCGGTTCCGCAGAACGCGAAATTGAGCGCCGAACAACTCGCAGGCTATCGTGCCGGTCGTTTGTATGTGAACGTTCATACCGAGGCGAACAAGGGCGGTGAAATTCGCGCTCAGCTCACGCCGTAGTCGTTGCTGATTCGCTCACACAATATGCGAATCGAGCGAGATTCTTTCGGTGACATTGAGGTGCCACAAGACGCGCTCTGGGGTGCCCAGACGCAACGATCATTACTGCACTTTCATATTTCCAGCGAGCGCATGCCGAAAGCTCTACTGCTGGCGCTGGCGCGCGTCAAGCGCGCCAGCGCGCTCGTCAACGGCGAACTACGCTTGCTTGATACGCCGCCAGTCACAGCCATAGTGCTAGCTGCTGACGAAGTGTTGAGCGGTATGCACGACGATGCGTTTCCGCTGTCAGTATGGCAAACCGGCTCTGGCACACAGACCAACATGAACATGAACGAAGTGCTGGCTAATCGCGCTTCGGAGTTGATGGGTGGCGTACGCGGTGTTGGACGCTCGGTGCACCCGAACGATCATGTCAATCTCGGCCAGTCTTCGAACGATATTTTTCCGACTGCGATGCATGTGGCAGCCACTGAGGCGATGGTGTCTAACCTGCTGCCAGCCCTTAGAAATTTGCAGGCTACGCTGCTCGGAAAATCGCGTTCGTTTTCCGACATCGTCAAAATCGGACGCACTCATTTGCAGGATGCAACCCCGTTGACATTGGGTCAGGAGATGTCCGGCTGGGTGGCACATCTCGACCACGCTGATCGCGGGATCACGTACACACTGGAATCGCTGGAAGAACTCGCCGTTGGCGGCACTGCCGTCGGGACTGGGCTGAACACGCACCCGGAGTTTGGCGCTCGCGTCGCCGCTCATTTGGCAACGGAGACCGGACTACCCTATCGCTGCGCGACCAATCGCTTCGCCGCACTCGCCGGTCACGACGCCCTGGTCAGCGCGCATGGCGCACTGAAAACACTGGCCGTCGCGCTCTTAAAAATCGCCAACGACGTGCGCTGGCTGGCCAGTGGGCCGCGCTGCGGCATTGGTGAACTGCGCCTGCCAGAAAATGAGCCCGGCAGTTCAATCATGCCCGGCAAGGTCAATCC
>JBDSYI010000316.1:0-2936 GCA_039925745.1 Casimicrobium sp.
CGGTGCCTGGCGAATCGCGCGTGGCTTGAATTCAAATTTGAACGTAGCCTGGACGATCCCGCTCGCGGGAACCGTCAATTTCGTCGTAAGCGGAGGCTTGAACTGACCCAGGTCAGGATGCCACGCGGTGACTTCATACTCGCCCGCTGGAACGTTCTCGATGCGCGTTGAGCCCGTGGCATTTGATGTGCCGTACCAGGGCGTATCGGCGACATAAACATAAGCGCGCATCCAGTCGTGCAGGATGCAATAAGCGACAATTGCGCCCTCGCTGTCAAAGCGAATCGGCGGCGGCGTAGCGCCCGGCTTATGCACAGCGATCTCGAATGGGCGGCTGCTGGAGAACGATTTGATGTGATGCTCGACCGTGTCACGATTGGCGAACACGACGCTGGAACCCTTGCGAATGACCGAAATATAGGGTTTGAATTGCAGGTTCTCCTGAGTCACGGTGATGGTCTCGGGCGCCGCAGCAGGCGCAGCAATACCGATCGGTTTGAGTGAAATAACGACGTTCAGCATGCCCTGTCCGTCGCGATCTCCAGCGACCGTAATGACCGTGCCTGCGTGTGCATTGGCGACCAAACAGGCGAATCCTGCCAGCCCAAGCGCCGACGCACTAATGCGTTTAAGCGAACACAACAGGGAGATTTTTTCACCTAGCATGATCAGAGGATCCCAGTTATTTTTCGACGATATCGCGCTGCATGGGAGCGAGCTTTGCGATCAGTTTGTTCTGTTCTGCGAACGGCACATTGGCAGCATTGAGTGCATTCTGCAGCTCTTCAGCCAACGCGTTGAAGTCCGCGTTGGCGACACGCATGTTAGTGTGAGCTTCTTTCATCGACTTACCCTGATAGTGGCAGCCGCCGCCAAGAACATCGCAAAACTGGTCAGTGAGCATCGCCTGCAATCGCTCAGTATCTGCTTCTTTGAAAAATCGCCCAATGCGCGGGTTTTTCTGGACGCGTTCAACGAAATCCTGAGTCATTTTGCTCAAACCTGCAAAACCGCCAAAAGCAGCGAGCGCGGCTTCGTTCGGTGCTTGAGCGAACGTAACGGACGTTGCACCGACCCATAGCGCGCTGGCCAATAGCGAGCGAAAAGTAAGGAATGGGCTAGCGCGCTGCATGTTGAAATCTCTCGACAAACTTGAATGCCGCAGTGTACGTAAACCATGGCGGTTTGGTTTTTCGCGTGGCGAACGGCTGATGCTCGTACGCCAAGTTCCCTGGTAGGCGCATAGCGGTTCGCGCTACGCCTACAAAGTAATACGCACGCTAATCGGTCAGATATGCGTTGGTCGCGCGAATATCGTCTTCGTTCAACACACCCGTCGCGGCCTTAAGGCGCAGCTCGTTCAACAGCGTGTTGTACCGGGCGAGTGCCAGATCACGTTGCACCTGCGTCACCTGTTGCTGCGCGTTCAGCACGTCAAGATTGGTACGCACGCCGACCTCAAGACCGAGCTTGGTCGAAGCCAGCGTGGTTTCGGCTGATTTAAGCGCTTGCTGCTGCGCGGCGACCCCGGCAACACCGCTCGTTAAGCCAAGGTACGACTGCCGCACATTAAATCCTGCGGTTCGACGCGCAGTTTCGATGTCATTGCGATTCTTGTCGACCAGCGCGAGCGCTTCGCGAATACGCGCATTGACGCCGCCTGAAATGTCAAACGGCCAGTTAAACGTAATACCGATCAGACCACTATTGCCCCAAGTCCCGAACGCTGAGGTTGGGCTACCGGTGCTTTGTGAATTGGTAATGTTCGCGGTCGCGTCTAACGTCCAGTCCTTGCCGGTTTGTGCTCGGCGGACGTCGTATTCGGACACGGCCAACGTTTGCAACGCAATGCGCACGGAAAACGCTTCGCGCTCCGCACGCGTCACCCAGGCCTCCATGTTTGCGGGATTGGGGGCGGGCATGAGCGCTGCGGTACGCAGTCGTTTCAAATTGATTTCGTAGCGACCAACAACGTTTCTCAGTGCCCAGCGCGTGCGATCCAGTTCGTTCTGCGCCGCAATTTCCTGAGCAATCACCTGATCGTAGCGCGACTGCGCTTCGTTGGTGTCAACAATCGTGGCGGTGCCGACCTCGAAGTTACGTTTAGCCTGCGCGAGTTGTTCGGCGACAGCGATCTTTTGCGACTGCACCAGCGTGACGTTGTCCTGCGCGAGCAAGACGTCAAAGTAAGCTTGCGAAAGGCGATTGGCGACGTCCATTTGAGCGGCTTGCAAGCCAATCTCTGAGATAACTGTGGCGGCATTGGCCTGTTCGATCGCAACGAGGTTGGCAGGGCGGATCAGCGGTTTAGTGACGTAGGCCTGTACGCTCGCAGCAAGGTAGGCGCGATCTGCTTGCGCATTCGGCAATGTACGAACGTGCAGATCGACATAGTTCGCGTTTGCGACAGCGTTGATGCCCGCTGCGAATCCATTGGCGGCTTCTGCCTGCGCTACGCGCTCGCGAGCCGCCTGCAACGAGGCCTTGCTGGACGCAACGGCTGGATCCTGATTAGCCGCTTCGCGATACAGAGACAACAAATCAGCACCGTACGCGCTAGAAAGAGCAAACGACAGAGCAGACAAAATTAGGGCACGAGGCAAACGCATTCAAAAACTCCGGCGGAGGGTCAAATTTCTAAAACTAATAACTGGGAACAGAAGGGTCGACCTGCGTGGACCACGCGTCGATACCACCGGTCAAATTAATCAGGTGCTCAACGCCCTGACTGGCAAGATAACGTGCGCACTGCATACTTCGCATGCCGTGATGACAAACCAATACAAGCGGCGTATCGGCCGAGTGCTGCAACGCGCGAACCTCGTCGATGCGTGCGACCAATGTCGACATGGGGATATTCACCGAACGCTCGATGCGCGCAATTTCGAACTCCCACGGCTCTCGAACGTCGAGCAGGACGGCACTGGCGAGTTCAG
>JBDSYI010000317.1:0-8886 GCA_039925745.1 Casimicrobium sp.
TTTACTGCGACGCGAACATTTGCTGCAAGGCGCGATGCGATTGATCATCGTCACGCATTGCTGGGGCTGTTTCAGATAGTTGATACGTCGAGTCGTAGTGACCTGAAGACAGACTTGCTGCAGGAGCTGGATCGCCAGCGCACGCTGTGGGGCAACCAGCTCGACAATCCTGACATCGCACGCGAAGCACTCACCGAATTCCTGAGCGACATGGACGCCGTGATCCACGATTTGCACAGCCAGATTGGCAAAATCGGCCAGCACCTGCGCGAGAGTGAATGGCTGCAAGCGGTGCGGCAACGTGCGGCCAGCCCAGGTGGTGCATGTGAATTTGAATTGCCGATGCTGCATAGTTGGCTGCAACGCGACGAAGTTGAACGACGCAGTGAACTCAAGACCTGGCTTGACCCCATCGCGCCACTCGAAGAGGCCGTGGTGTTGGTGCTCCGTCTGCTGCGTGAGTCCAGTCAGGCATCGGCCGAGACAGCCTTACACGGCAACTATCAGCGCGCGTTAACCGGTGCCCGCTCGCCGTTACTGGCGCGGATTGAAATCAATCCGGGTCACGCTGTGGTGCCTGAAGTCAGTGCGAACAAATACACCGTGAACATCCGGTTCCTGGAGCACAGCGGCAATTTTCATGCGGCAGGTCGGGCTACCGTCACGCCTCGGAACGTCCCATTCGGGCTTGCTCTGTGCTCGCTTTGACCTATTAATAGTTTGAGAATATGACCGCTGTCGCCTGCCCTCGTTGCAAAAAGCCGGTCGCATGGAGCCCAAAAAGCATATTTCGCCCGTTCTGCTCCGAGCGCTGCAAAAACATGGATTTTGGTGCGTGGGCGAACGAGGAATACCGCATTGCCAACGCTGAACCGCCTGATAGCGATCCGATGGCTTCACGGGTAGATGGCTAACAGCTTTTTGCTGGATGCCCTTCTACACCTGGGCTACATGATGAATGTGCGTGCTATCGACTATTAGTCTTTTGAAGTGAAAGCCCCAGTGCGATGGTCGTTTCGGTGAAAACTTGATAGCTAACGCAGTGCGCGCAAACCCGCCAGAACACCGCTTTCAGTCGCGTGCAACGCCGGCAGCAACGGCACCATAGTTATCGCTTTTGGCGTTTGCCAGGTAAAAGCCTGACCTTCCCGTCCGTGCGGTTCGCCCGACCAATCGCTGCTGCGGCAGAAATTCAATTCCACATGCGCGTGGGCATAGCTGAAACGCTCACAAAGCCAAAACTGCGCATTGCGAATCTGGATACCTAGCTCCTCATCGATCTCGCGAATCAGCGCTTCGATGATGGTCTCGTTAGCTTCAATTTTGCCGCCGGGAAATTCCCAGTAACCCGCGTAAGCCTTACCCACGGGGCGCTGCGCGAAGAGCACCTGATACTGCCCGTCAACAACGCGTTCGATGATGGCTACGGCGACACGCGTCAAAGGACGTGGGTCGTTCGGATCGAACTTCGGAATATTGCTACTCATGCGCCTTTGGATTTGCCAGCCTTGGCCGTTGCGCCGACACGTCCGGCAAAATCACGCGCGAATTGATAGGCAACCCGCCCAGAGCGCGATCCGCGTTGCAGCGCCCAGTTCAACGCATCGCGCTCGAACGTTTCTTGTTTCTTCACATCAGCGGGGATGACGGCGCCAAGCTGTTGAACCCAGGAAATGACGGCCGCCAGATAGTCTTCCTGCGAGAACGGATAGAACGAAATCCACATGCCAAAGCGCTCGGATAGCGACACTTTTTCCTCGACACTTTCGCCGAAATGCACCTCTTCGCCGACGTATTTCGTTTCTTCGTTTTCGTGGAAGTATTCCGGCAGTAAATGACGGCGATTGGACGTGGCGTAGATCAAAACATTAGGCGTGGCTGCGGCGATTGAGCCGTCGAGGATCGCCTTCAATGCTTTGTAGCTCCCGTCGCCCGCATCAAACGACAGATCATCGCAAAACAGCACGAAGCGGTACGGCTCATCGGCGATCTGATCGACGATGTCCGGCATGTCGTTGAGATGCTCTTTTTCGACTTCGATCAAGCGCAAGCCACGCTTGGCGTAGCGTCCGAGCATTGCTTTCACCAACGAGCTTTTTCCGGTGCCGCGCGAACCGGTCAAAAGCACATTGTTCGCCGGTTTGCCAGCTACAAACTGTTTCGTATTTCGGTCAATATCCGCATGCTGCGCTTCGACGCCAACGAGCCAGTCTGCGTCCATGTGATGCACATGTTGCACGGCTTCGAGGTATTTCAGTGTTCCCGAAACGCGCCAACGTGCGGCGATGCAACGCTTGAAGTCAGGCTTCGCACGCGATGGCGGCGCCATGCGCTCCAGTGCGTTAGCAATACGACCGAGCGTTGCTAAAAATTGTTGGCTGGATTGACTCATGCTGTCGCCGGTCTAGCTGCGGTATTCCGCATTGATTTTTACGTAGTCGTACGAAAAGTCGCAGGTGTAAATAGTTTGCGCTGCACTGCCGCGACCCAAGTCAATAGCCACCGTAATATCTTCGTTTTTCATCGTACGCGCGCCATCTTCTTCACGATAGCTCGCAGCGCGCCCACCCTTTTCGGCAACGAGTAGGTCATTCAAATGCACGGTCACTAGCGCAGGATCAAGGTCCGCGGGCGCGCCGTAGCCTACGGCAGCCAGAATGCGGCCAAGATTCGGATCGCTGGCGAAGAAGGCGGTTTTCACCAGCGGTGAATGTGCAACAGCGCGCGCAATGCGGTCGCATTCGGCGACATCTCTACCGCCGCTGACGGCGATGGTCATGAATTTGGTTGCGCCTTCGCCGTCGCGCACGATGGCTTGAGCGAGCTCCAGGCTGACTTTTTCGAGCGCAGCGATCAGTGCCTTGCCATCGGCTGATTCGAGCGATCCAACACTTGCGTTACCTGCCAGACCCGTTGCGGCGATGATGTAGCTGTCATTGGTCGAAGTGTCGCCGTCGACAGTCACGCGATTAAAGCTCTCGTCGGCAACAAGCTTTGCGAGCGGCTTTAATAGGGCGGACGAAATCGCTGCATCGGTGAACACGAATGAAAGCATCGTCGCCATATTCGGTTGAATCATGCCAGCGCCTTTGGCGATGCCGGTGACGTTTACAGTTTTGCCACCGATCACCGCTTGCGTGCTCGCAAGCTTGTAGACCGTGTCGGTCGTCATGATGGTCTGCGCGACGCGATCCCATGGGGCGAGCGCGTTCGCCTTGATCTCGCCCGCGGCGGCGGCGATACCCGCATTGATGCGATCCATCGGGAGGTGTTCGAGGATGACGCCCGTCGAGAATGGCAACACCTGATTGGCGTTGCAACCCAACGCTGCCGCAACGTTCGTGCAGCTCGCCCTTGCGTTGATCAGGCCAAGTTCGCCGGTTGCGGCATTAGCAATTCCGGTGTTTACAACCAGAGCGCGGATCGCAGTCGTCGCAGCCAAATGTTCGCGGCATACCTGCACTGGCGCCGCCGCGAAGCGGCTCTGCGTGAATACGCCGCCAACGTTGGTGCCCTCAACAAATTCAGCGATGAGCATGTCGTACCGATTGTGCTTTCGCACGCCGGCTTGTACCGACGCAAAACGAACACCGGCGACGGCATGAGCTTTAAAGGGATCGAGCGGGCGGTAAGAGACAGGCATGATGAAGCTTTGATTAGTTGAATGAAAAAGGCCCGACGTAGTCGCTACGCGGGCCTTGAAGTTGAATTATTTTGTCGATGCCGGATATTAGTCCAGGCGTCCGTGACAGTTCTTGTACTTTTTGCCAGAACCGCAGAAACACGGGTCATTGCGCCCGAGTTTCGCGCCCTGGTTGACGATGGGTTGATTTCTATCCGAATCCGACGGCGCAACCGCCGTTTCTTCGCCCGTCATTCCATCAACATCGGCATGTTTGTACGCCACATTCTGCATCGCAGGTGCCGGCTCGACAGCCTGCGCATCGGCTTCAGAACGCACTTGCACCGTCAACAGAATACGGACGACCTCATTGCGAAAGCGGTCCAGCATCCCACCGAACATTTCAAACGATTCACGTTTGTATTCCTGCTTGGGATTTTTCTGCGCATAGCCGCGCAGATGGATGCCTTGCCGCAGCAGGTCAAGATTCGACAAATGCTCGCGCCACTGTGTGTCCATAATCTGAAGCAAAATGTTGCGTTCGAACTGGCTGAACACTTCGTCGCCCGCGACTTCACGTTTTGCGTTGTAGGTGTCGAGCGCTTCTTTTTTGCATCGCTCAAGAATGTCGGCATCGTCCAGATCGGGTTGCGCTTTTTGCCAATCGGCAACGTGAGCGTGAACCTGCACGTCATGCATTGCAGCCTCAAGCGCTGGCAGGTCCCATTGCTCTTCCTGACTCTCTGGCGGAACGTAGAGCTTGACGGTGTCTTCCACCCAGCCCCCGATCATGTCGCGCACCGTGTCACTCACATTTGCGTTTTCGAGCAGATGATTTCGCTGCTCGTAAATCGCTTTGCGCTGATCGTTCGCTACGTCATCGTATTCAAGCAATTGCTTGCGAATGTCGAAGTTGCGTGACTCCACCTTGAGCTGCGCTTTTTCGATCTGACGAGACATGATGCCCGCCTCGATCGGCTCACCATCGGGAATTCGCAGCCGCGTCATGATGTTCTTCATGCGGTCGCCGCCGAAGATTCGAATGAGCGGATCCTCTGCGGACAGGAAGAAGCGACTGGAACCGGCATCACCCTGACGACCGGCGCGGCCGCGCAACTGATTGTCAATACGACGCGACTCGTGACGCTCGGTACCGACAATGCGCAAACCGCCTGCCGCGAGTACTTCGTCATGGCGCACTTGCCACGCCGTTTGCGTGGCTTCTGTCTTGGCTTTGCGTTGTTCAGGCGTTAGCGATTCATCTTCGCGAATCGCCCGCAGCTCGGGTTCCAGTGCGCCGCCCAGAACGATGTCCGTTCCGCGACCGGCCATGTTGGTGGCGATCGTGACCGCTTTGGGCATGCCCGCTTGTGCGACGATGCTTGCCTCACGTTCATGCTGTTTCGCGTTCAACACCTGATGCGGCAATTTTTCTTTGCTGAGCATGGCAGCGATCAGCTCAGAGTTTTCGATTGACGTCGTGCCGACCAGTACCGGCTGACCACGGTTGTAGCAATCGCGAATATCGACCACGGCCGCCGCATACTTCTCAGCGGATGATTTGAAGAACAGATCGTTCTCGTCACGACGCACCATGTCGCGGTGGGTCGGGATGATGACGGTTTCCAGGTTGTAAATCTGCTGGAATTCGTAGGCCTCAGTATCAGCCGTTCCGGTCATGCCGCCCAACTTGGCGTACATGCGGAAATAGTTCTGGAACGTGATCGACGCGAGCGTCTGATTCTCGCGCTGAATCGGTACGCCTTCTTTCGCTTCAACCGCCTGGTGCAGGCCATCGCTCCAGCGACGCCCGGACATCAAACGGCCCGTGAATTCGTCAACGATAATGACTTCGCCATCTTGCACCACGTAATGCTCGTCGCGGTTGTACAAGGCGTGCGCACGCAACGTGGCGTAAACGTGATGCATCAGCGAAATATTTGCGGCGTCGTACAGGCTCGCGCCCGTTGGCAACAGGCCCATCTCTTCCAGCAATTGCTCGGCGTGCTCGTGACCCTGCTCCGAGAGGTGGGCTTGACGCCCTTTCTCATCGACCCAATAGTCGCCTGGCGAATCTTCTTTTTCCTGCCGTGTGAGCTTCGGCGACAACTCGTTGATCTTGTAATAAATCTCGACGTTGTCTTCGGCCTGCCCGGAGATGATGAGCGGCGTACGTGCTTCGTCAATCAGGATCGAATCGACCTCATCGACAATCGCGTAGTTTTGCCCGCGTTGACGGCGATCCGCGACCGCGTACTCCATGTTGTCACGCAGATAGTCGAAGCCAAATTCATTGTTGGTGCCATAGGTGATATCCGCAGCGTAGGCGGCAATCTTGGAGGCATTGTCCTGCTGCGACGTCACAGTACCGACGCTCATGCCGAGGAAGCGATAAATCCGCCCCATCCAGTCGGCATCGCGAGTGACGAGGTAATCGTTTACCGTCACCAGATGCACGCCCTTGCCCGACAGCGCGTTCAGGTAAATCGGCAAGGTCGCCATCAGCGTTTTGCCCTCACCGGTGCGCATCTCGGCAATCTTGCCCTCATGCAGCGCCATGCCACCGATCAGCTGCACGTCAAAGTGACGCATTTCGAGTACGCGTCGACCGGCTTCCCGCACCACCGCGAACGCTTCAACCAACAAATCATCGAGCGTTTCGCCGTCGGCTACGCGCTTCTTGAACTCGGCCGTTTTGCCACGCAACTGTTCGTCTGACAGCGCTTTGAGGCCTTCCTCTAGCGCGTTGATCTTGATCACATTGCCGCGAAATTGTTTGAGTAGGCGGTCGTTGCGGCTGCCGAATATCGTTTTTAGAAATTTGTCGATCATGATCTTGAGCTGCGCGCGAAATAGGCGCGGGAAATGTGGCCGCCTGAAAAGCGGTGGCCAAGGTTGCGGATGTGGCAAAGCCCGCCGGACTCCGCAAGCACAAAATGTTGCTGCGAAGGCAAGGCGGGCGAAACCCTAGATTCTAAGTGGAGCGGCAATATCGGCTGCTTCTGCAGTGCTGGCGACAGCAGAAGCAGCTTTGGCCGCAGCGGCCTCTCGAATTCTGCGCTACTGAACCGCGAGGAAACGGCCGGGATTCTGCGCGACGCCGTTGAGGCGCACCTCGAAATGCAGGTGCGGCCCCGTGGAGCGGCCCGTGGTGCCAACGCGCGCAATGCGTTGTCCACGCACGACGAGATCGCCTTCTTTGACCAACAGCTCGGAGGTGTGCGCATAGCGCGTGACGAGCCCGTTTCCGTGGTCAATTTCAATGCTTTTGCCGTAGCCGGGATGGGTGTCTGCATAAATCACTTTGCCGCTGGCGGCTGCATTGATTGCGGTGCCGGTTTCGGCAGCGAAGTCCACGCCTTCGTGGAAGGTTTGGTGGCCGTTAAACGGGTCAATCCTGTATCCGAAGTTCGAGGTGTAATTAACGTTTTCAACCGGCGGCAGCGTTGGCAGGAACTTGCGTTGCGCGCTGCCCTCAACCAAAAGCGCTTCCAGCACCGAGAGCTGGTCGGCCTTGACGTCGGTTTCTTTATTCAGTTCGCTTAACTGTTTGGCGAAATCATCAATCGAGAGCGGCGCGCCATCGGTGGCTGCGCCGCCGCGGCCGCTGTTGGCTGTTGCACTCGGGAGTTCAGCTGGCTTTAAGCCTGCGACCTTGGCAAGCTTTTCACCCAGACCGTCCAGTCGCAGCATGTGCGCCTGCGCTTCGCCAAGCTTAATGGCGAGATTGTTGATGTTGTCCTGAATTTGCTGCTGACGCTCTTTCGCTTCAGCGTGCTGGTCGGCCAGAAGCACGCTGCGGATCAGCGGGTGATTACTGGTAGCTGCGTATTTGAGCGAAAGGTAATTGGCTAGCGTGGCAGTCAGGCCCAAAGCGAGCAGCGCAACAAAGGTGAGACCAACGACCTGCGGTATGCCTACGTTGAGGGACTTCTTTGTTCTAAAGTCCCCCGAAACAACGATAATTTGCAAGTGAAATTCCTCAATCTATCCGGCGCTGGCAAAGCACTTTATCCCCGACCCAAAGCGCTGACCCAGTATCTGGATCGTCTGCCCGCTTTGAGCGCTGCGTTACTACATGCCCGCGAAGGTTCACGTCAATTCGATGTGTTGATTGAGGCAGTGCCCGAGCGTCTGAAGCGCTTTATAGTGGCAATGTCAGCCTCAGGTTCAACGCTGAGTATTACCGTCGCTTCCGCCGAGGCCGCACACTTGACGCGGCTCTTAAGCACCGAAATGCTCACGAATCTGGACCGTAAGGGCATGAAATTTACCGAAATTTCGTTAAAGACGCAATCTAACAGTGCGCCTGTAGCTACGCCAAGAGTGCTGCCAAAGGCAGAGTCTCAGAAAAAAATGAGCGCTGTAGCGGATAAAATCAAGAGTGAGCGCCTGCAAACTAGCGTAAAGCGATTTGCGAAAACAGTGGCTGATCGGTAGGATTTTTGTCCAACGATACGGAAAATTGTGATTTTTTCAACTCGAAGCCGAATGGATGCATTTTCTGATGGATACAGCTTTCCAGCAAAATGGCTGTGGAACGGGGGCTAACAGTCATTTATTGGCAATATCGACTATCGCCATAATATGAGTTCAGCCCCGGCGAAATATAGGTTCTAGCGTGAAGCTGTTGAGAATTTATTGCGTTCGCTATGTCGCAAATCGCCACGCCTCAGGCTCCGCCTGCAACGCCAGACACAAACGGTTGTTCAGTTCATGCCCCGATTTAAACGCGTGATACTTCGCACGCACCCTGTGCCCCAGCAAAAACAGATCGCCGACCGCGTCGAGCACTTTATGCCGGGCTAACTCGTCGGCGAAGCGCAGGCCTTCGCGGTTGAGCACTTTGTATTCGTCCAGCACGATCGCGTTTTCCATGCTGCCACCTTGTGCCAACCCGATCGAACGAAGCGTTTCGACCTCATAAGCGAAACCGAAGGTTCGTGCGCGGCTGATGTGCGACAAAAAATCCTCGTCATCGAGTTTCATCTTGACGTGACACTGATCGTCTGGAATGGCAGGATGTGAAAAATCGATGGTGAAATCCACCTCGAAATGGGGGTTAGGCAGCAGCTCGGCAAACTTGTCGCCCATCTCGACCCGCACGGGTTTGAGCACTTCGATGTAGCGACGCCGCGCGTCTTGCGCGACCACACCCGCCTGTTCAATCAAAAAGACAAACGGCGCGGATGAGCCGTCCATGATCGGCACTTCGAGATTGTCAAGTTCGACGATGGCATTGTCGATGCCGCAGCCGACGCAGG
>JBDSYI010000318.1:0-5222 GCA_039925745.1 Casimicrobium sp.
AAATCCGAGCGCACCAGAAACCGCCGCCAGGGGGAGCGACATGGCCGCTAGCAGCGACGGGCCGGTCAGGCGTAGTAGCGTTGCGCCTGAATCGGCATCGCGCACTTCGAGCAGGGTGACGGTGGCCTGCACCGTAAGGGCGTTCGTCAGCAACAGCTCGTAGAGCAAGTGAGCCTTGCCATCCGTACCCGTGAACCAGCGAGGCGACGAGTGGACAGTCTCGGTCAGCGGCGTGAACTGCCAGGCCGCCGGTGGGCCCGACCTAGGCTGAGCGTGTACTGTGGATGCGCCCAGAACCTAAAGCAAAAGTGCCACGACGAGGCACTGGACCTTTGGGATCACAAGCATCTTGTGCGTCATTTCGCAGTGACCCGAAAGACTTCGCCGACGGCGCCAGCAAAAAATATATAGCTGCCCGCTGGAGCGTATACGGCGCCGCCGTCGACGATGCTGTCGTAAAGCGTCGCATCGGGGCTAACAACCATGATTCTGCCCTTCGCAGGAAGCGCAAAACCCAGCACTGCACCGGCATTGAGGGCCCGCCATTCGTTGAATCCGCCTGCACCGATAGAGATCGTGGAAGACCCGGCTGGCAGCTGGCCAAACCTCCGCGCAGAGGACCACAAAAGATGGCCAGTGCGCAACGAGTAGTCATCACTGCCGTTGATGACCTCCAGATCCGTTTGATCCCGCAGCGCGGTACCCGCCACCGCGGCGAAATCCGAGCGTTCCACCCGCCGCACGCCGTTGAAATCGACGTATCCGGGCAACTCATCGAAGGTTGTCAGCCGCTGGGCAAGTTTGAAATCCAGTGCCTCCACGGCCGCAGGCGCATTACGAAGCAGCCATAGGTCATCCTGCTGCGGCACCTGTAAGCGCTGCGGGTTTTGCACAGGGTCCAGCTTCTGGAGCATGACCGAATCGCCGCCGGTCAGGCTGACAACATTGGTAGCAATAAAGTCAATACCGTCGCGACTACCGAAGTAGAAGCGCGAGCCGGGGTTCGAGCCGTAGAAATAGCCGTCGTTGAAGGTGAGCGCCGATGGCGGAACAATTCCCCCGGGCAGCGGCGTGACGTTCAGATGGCGGCGCTCGACATCAATGGCCACCTTCATCGGGCCGATCTCCAGCGCGTAGTAGCCAACGTAGCGATCGAGTGCGGAGGGAATGGGTTGCGGCACCCGGGGTTGCGTCGGCACTGGTGCCCCAGCGCCCGGCTGCAGGTCTAACAAAACGCCGGTCAGGATCGGCTCGGTCAGTATGTCGGCGCTTGCCTTTCCCGATGTGATCATTGCGATCACCATCCGTTCGGCCGGCAGAATTTGCAGGTTTGCCGAGTAGAAACCGGAGTTGCCGCCCTTTGCAAATACCGTCACGCCCGGATTGCTGCCACGGATCTGCGTCGAGTAGTCCCACCCGACTTGCTGGTAGCTCTTGGGCTCGCGCAGCGCGCTGTCAAATGGCACGGGCCGCGACAGGCGGAGTTCTTGCAGCGATGCGGGCGATAGCAGCTGGGGACCGCCGTTCATCAGGCAGTTGCCAAAGCGGCAAAGGTCCTCGGCTGTCGAGGCGAGGCCGCCCGTCGCCAGCATGGGGACGACTTCGCGCGGATACTTCTTGTTGGAGATGGGGTCGTAGTATTCGGCGACATTGGTGCCGCCACTGACACCAAGGCTCGTGGTGGTGTGGGTCATCCCGAGCGGCGCAAACACCCGCGCGCCGAGGAAATCGATGTACTTTTGTCCCGATACTTTTTCGACCACGATTTCGGCCAGCGTGAAGCCATCGTTGCAATACATCGACAGTGCGCCTGGCGCGTGCTTGAGGCGACTGTGCTTGAGCGTGTCGAGCAGCAGCTGGTGCATGGTGTCATCGGGCTCGAATCCAACGAAGTAGGTTGATCCCGGCACACCTGATGAATGATTGAGCAGCATGCGAACGGTGATGTCGCGATAGCGCGCGTCCTTCATGATGAAATCCGGGAGGTATCGCACCACAGGCGCGTCGAGCGTCACCTTGCCTTCGTCGACTAACATCAGCATCGCAACCGTGACGAACATTTTGCTGACCGAACCGACGTTGAATCGCGTGTGGCGATCAACTACGAGATTCAGTGCGCGGTCAGCGACTCCCATGGTCTCGGAGTAAACGAACTCCCCACGCGCCATGATTGCCACCGATACGCCGCTTCCCTTGCCTGAACCGATCACCTTCCAGGCGGACTCGCGGGCCTTCGCGATTGCCGCAGCATGACTGGAGGACGGTAAGACGTTGATCCCTTCGTCTGCGGCTTGAATGTCCTGACCAACACAACCAGGCAACAGGGTTCCAGCAGCTGACGCGGCGGCAAGTCCGAGGACACTTCGACGGCTCACGAGAGCACCGATCTGACTCATAAACTCTCCTTGATTTATCAAAAATTTTTTTGGGCAACCTCTTTGGCAGGAGAGGTTGACACGTCCCCTCCGAAACAGTCCCGAGACAACGCGCGCCCCAAAAGCTGAAGGGCCACTCCTTTTAGACCGCACAAACTCTTGTGCAGATCAAAATTGATGTTGACTCAACGGCGAGGGCGAATCGTTTCGAATTTATCAGATGATGGTCGAATTGGTAGGGAGCTAATGAAGGCCCAGCCAGCTCGCGAAAGAGTATCGGTGTCACGAAACCCGCATGAGCTCCTAACTGCGGCAGGCCCAAGCCCAAGCTCGGGGCCGCGGTAAACCCGAAGCGCCACTGACCGCGATCGAGCGCCAAGATGCGGCTCAACTGTGTAGCCAAGACGGAGGCAACAGTCGTCGCGCTGTGGCTGCCTACGATGTGAACGCGCTGACGACGATGATGCAGGCCGAGAGCGTGAAGGCGGGGACGCAGGGGATCATTTTCGGCATGTGGTCGGCAGAGACCAATATGCTCTCCAAAGCAAAGGAGCGGACGCTTATCTCGTCAGCGTAGTGACGACGGTACTTTTTGTACTTCGCAAGTCTTTGAGAGCTGTAACACCCGGATTGCATAAGATGGACGGAACGAATTCCGGATAAGCATCGTTGCTCAGTTGGGTTAAATTCTGGGAAACTCTGTTATGGGGAACTCTGAAAGGCTTTTACATGTATGGATCGAGGTTGGTGCTGACGGTTCTGATTGCAGCGGGTTTGAGCGCCTGCTCCGACAATGAGGAAGAGATCCCGGCCACCGGGACGGAAGTCGCGGCTTTCAGCGCCGTGGATGTCAAAGTGCGCGACGTCATGCGCACACTGAAGATTCCTGGAGCGAGCATCACGGTAGCCAAAGACGGAGTCATCCTTTACCAGCGCGGTTTCGGCTGGGCAGACCGCGCGGCGGGACAGCCGGTGCAACCCGAGACGCTCTTTCGCATTGCCAGCGTGAGCAAGCCGATGACCGCCGTCGGCGTGCTGCGGGCCTTCGAAGCCGAGCTGCCCGCGGCACTGGACCAGCCGGTGTTCGGGCCTGGCGGACTGCTCACGGGGCCTCGCTACGCTCAGGTGAAAGATTCGAACGTGCTGAAGGTGACGTTGCGTGATCTGCTGCAACATACCAGTGGCTGGGACTCTGGTGTCTATGAACCGCAGTACGACCTGGTGACCATTGCGCGCGCGATGAATGTGCCCGCGCCCGCGAGTGCGTCTGACATCATTGGATACATGCTCAAGGAGCGTGGGTTGCAGATCGAACCGCGAACCCGCTACATCTACAGCAACTTCGGCTACAACGTGCTGGGCCGCGTGCTGGAAGAGAAGACCGGGCTGCCGTATGAAAAGGCCATGCAACAAATTGTGTTCCGGCCGGCTGGCGCCATGACGCCCGTGATAGGTGGTGACGTGCTGGCCCAGCGACTGCCTCGCGAGACTGTCTACTACGACGACCCTCGCTGGCCGGATGTGCCTTCGCAGACCGGCATCGGGAGTGGCCGCGAGGCCTACAACGGCTTTTCTTTGCATGCCATGGACTCGCACGGGGGCTGGGTGATGACAAGCGCCGACATGGTTCGATTTGCAGACGCGATCGACGGCCGGTCGGGAGTGCGGGCGCTGCTGTCCCCGACGACGGTGGCGCTGATGGCCACGCGGGACGCGAAGGTGCCCGGCACCAATTCCGGGCTGGGCTGGGGATTGGCCGCCGGCGGCTGGGCTCACAGCGGCGCACTCACGACGGGAACCCATTCCAAGTTGGAGCGCCTGGATAACGGCCTCACCTGGGCGATTGTCTACAACAGCTTGCCCGCCGATCCGGCGCTCGCCCTCGATGGCCTGATAAAAACGTTTTCGATCAGCATCGACGAGGTTCGCGCCACGGTCATCGCCGCCTTCCCCGTTGCTCGCTGAGTAGAGAACTGGACCCGAACGCTATGTAGCCAACGCAGGGGTCCTCATCGACCGTCGAAATGTCGTCGCCCTCGAGGTCAGATCTACCGTGGGCACCCTTTATTCAGTTGCGGGGGTGTTTCAACGAATAGCGCACCCTCGGCGATGCTGGTCGCCGCCGATTCGGCACTATCCGATACTATCGTCGTCGGAGCGTCTGATCTTCCCCCGATTTGACGGACACTTTTCTATGATTAGAAATCAAGGAGTCCGAGATGAATGGAAAGAGACAACCGACGTACGCGCCGGAGTTCAGGCAGCAGATTGTTGAGCTGTATGCCAGCGGTCGTGGGCCTGGTGAATTGGCCAAAGAATTTGGCTGTTCCGAGGCTTCAGTGCATGCGTGGGCGAAGAAGGCGGGAACGCTCAGATCGCTGCCCGATGCGGGCAGTGCAGTGAAGAAAGTGCACCGTCAGGCGCATCAGGTTCAGGTTGCGATGGCGTTGTCTGCCGAAGAGCGCGACGAGCTGTTGCGACTGCGCAAAGAGAATCGTCGTTTGCAAACGGAGCGGGACATTCTTGCAAAGGCTACGGCCTGGTTTGCCGGAGCGAGCGTGCACACATCCACGCCGTCTTCACGCTCATGAGAGCGGCAAATCAGGCCGACGCACAAGGCCGCGCGTACGCGGTGCGTACGCTCGCGAAAGCGCTCAAGGTCTCCGCCAGTGGCTACTATGACTGGCGTGATCGTGAGCCGTCCGCGCGAGCAACGGACAATGAGCTTCTCGGTGATCGAATCGAGCAGATTCACGCGGCGAGCAAAGCCATCTACGGCGAGCCGAAGATTCGCGCCGAGCTACGCGATGAGAGCGTGCCGGAGCACGACGCAAAGTTCGCCGGAGT
>JBDSYI010000319.1:0-17651 GCA_039925745.1 Casimicrobium sp.
CACGGTCGGCACCCATGCAATCAACGTGTCTCTCTATCCAAAAATGCCGTATGACGCGGTGAAGGATTTCGCGCCGGTATCGCTGGTGGCGGGTGTGCCGAACGTGCTGGTGGCCGCGCCGAATTACCCGGTCAACAGCGTGAAGGATTTGATCGACGCGGCGAAGAAATCCCCCGACGCGGTGACTTTCGCTTCGAGCGGCAATGGCACTTCGATTCATCTGTCCGGCGAATTGTTCAAGCAACTCGCTGGCGTACAGATGACGCACGTACCGTACAAGGGATCATCGTCGGCATTGCCTGACGTCATGAGCGGTCAGGTCAACGTGATGTTTGACAATGCGCCGTCAGTCATGCCCCAGATCAAGGGTGGAAAACTGAAGGCAATTGCGGTGACCAGTAGCAAGCGCTCGCCGGCATTGCCGAATGTGCCAACGATCGCCGAGTCCGGCGTGCCGGGATTTGAAGCGACCTCGTGGTTTGGTGTTTTGGCACCGGCCGGCACGCCGAAAGACATCGTCGACAAGCTGTCGCACGCCATTGCCAACGCGTTGCAGACACCGGAAATGAAAGGCCGTCTCGCTGCGCAGGGCGCCGAAGCAGTGGGCAATACGCCGGAGCAATTTGCCGCGCACATCAAGTCAGAAATTGACAAATGGGCCAAGGTGGTCAAAGCGTCTGGTGCGAGGGTCGACTGACCGATCTGGCTGATCAGCTTAACGCTAGACGCGTGGTTTCATATGGGCTGAAGCTGATTATCGTTAAATGTCGATAATCAGCTTTTCTCGGCTCTAGCGGCTGTGTGAAAAAGCATTCATTAAAAAGCTGATGCCTTCTACGCAAGATGAGCGTGATCGAGCACGCTAGACCGATTGGGGGCACGGCGCAGCAATGCGTCGCCGCTAGTAGGTCGCCCGTCCGCCGGAAATGTCGAACACACCGCCCGTCGTGAATGAACATTCCTCAGACGACAACCAGGCAATCATTGACGCGATTTCGTCGACCTGCACGAAGCGGTTCATCGGGATTTTTGACTTCATGTAAGCGATGTGCTCCGCCGACATCTGACTGAACATTTCGGTTTGTGCGGCAGCAGGCGTGATGCAATTGCACGCGACCCCTGTTGTCGCCAGTTCTTTACCGAGTGACTTGGTGAGGCCAATCAACCCGGCCTTCGCCGCGCTATAGGCGGGCGCGTTCGGGTTACCCTCCTTACCCGCAACACTCGCGATATTCACGATGCGTCCGTAGGCTGCTTTGATCATGTGCGGCACGACGCTTCGGCAGACGAGATACGGCGCAACGAGATCAACTTCGATCACTTTTCGGAAGTCGGCAGGCGTGTATTCCCACGTCTTCAAATTGGGGCCGGTGATGCCCGCGCTGTTGATCAGAATGTCGATGTGGCTGAAGGCTTCCAGCGTGGTCTGGGTTGCCGCAGTCACTGCGCCCTCTTGCGTGAGATCGACGACGATGCCCAGGGTTTCGTTGCCTAATTTTCCGGCCGCCGATTTTGTGGTTTCAGGATCAATATCCCAAATCGCGACTTTCGCACCGCTCGCAATAAAGCGCTCAGCGACCGCGTATCCGATGCCGCGTGCACCGCCCGTAATGACCGCGACACGGCCGTTCAGATCAATTGCATTCATTGCGCCTCCTGTGTGTAATTGCGACCATTATGCGGGTGCCACGCCGTCTGATTGCCATGTGTCTTTCAGTCACTGCGAGCGACGTGCTTTCGAGCACGCTTTTCACATCGAGATCTCACGACGAACCACATGCTCGGCATTATCGTGTTGACTGTTGCCGTTGCCGGTTGGATGGCTCGCCGCAGCATCACGGTAAACCAATGGGCGATCTCACAGCGTTAAACTCAACCTGCAACGGCTATCGTGATTGTGGAGTATGCGACGGCGGTCGTCATAGGTTTGCCCGAGCATCTACCCGTGCCACCCGCGACAGCAAATAGTCCACCTCAGCTCGAGCCACTGCGGATAGAGCGGCACCAGGCTTGCGCAGCGTATCGTGGCTCAAGATGCCACGCTTCATCATCACATATTTACGCACCGCGAGGCCGGGACCCGGTTGTTGCTCGTAGCGGATGAGCGGTAGATGGGCGTCGAACAAATCATGCGCTTGGTCGCGGTTTCCGTCTTTCGATAAACGCACAACATCGACCAGCATGTCGGGAAAACAGTAACCGGTGTTTGCTCCATCCGCGCCGCGCTCCATCTCGAAATCGAGGAAGAGGGCATTGTTGCCACAGAGAATTGAGATGTGGCGCATCGAGCCGTCTTTCTCGTAGCCGCGCAGCGTGGAGATTTTGTCGAGACCAGGCCAATCTTCGTGCTTGAGCATCACACAAGCGGTGTTTTCCATCACGATACGGCGAATCACGGCGGGTGTCATCTGCACCGAAAACGTGAGCGGATAGTCCTGAATCACGAACGGCACATCGCTGCCAATGGCATCGCTCGCCTGCTTGTAATAAGTTGCGATCTGATCCTCGGTGCGCAGCGTGTTTGGCGGCGCGATCATCACGCCCGCCGCGCCTGCGTCCATCGCATCACGCGTGAGCGCACGCATCGCTGCGAAGCCGGGTGCGGAGACACCGACAACGATGGGCAATGCGCCCGCCCGTCTGACCACGCGCGTCACGACGTCGACGGATTCTGCGTGCTCAAGCTTCGGCGCTTCGCCGAGCTGACCGAGCACGGTGATGCCGGTCACGCCACTCGCAACGAAAAAGTCGGTCATACGGTCAATCGACGACGTGTCGATTGCGCCATCGGGCATGAAGGGGGTCGGCGCGATGACGATGACGCCGGAGGCGGTGGCTTTAAGTTTCACGATGTATGGCCTGAAAAGCTAGCGAGAGGGATAACTGGACGTCACAGAGGCAAGCTAGTCGCTCTTGATGTTTCCGTCCTTGATCACCTTTGTCCACATCGCAACTTCATTGCGGATAGCCTGCGCAGCCTGTTCCGGCGTGGTCCATGTGGCGTTTGCGCCTTGCGCGAGCATCGAATCCTTAACGTCCTGTTGCTCCAGAATGCCTTTGAGCGCGTTACTTAGCTTTGCAATGATCGGTGCTGGCGTTCCGGCGGGCGCGAGGATTCCGAACATTGAACTGACGTCAAAGCCCTTGAGACCCGCTTCGGGCGCAGTAGGTGTGCCGGGGAATGACGGGATCGGCAGGGTGGTTGCGGTAGCTAGGGCGCGTAATTTGCCGGCCTTGACGTGGCCTTGCGCGGCGGGTGCTGTCTCAATCATCATTTGCACCTGACCTCCAATCAGATCCGTCATTGCTGGACCGCTTCCTTTGTATGGCACATGCAAAAGTTTGATGCCCACCTGCCGTTGAAACATTTCACCAGCAAGATGTTGTGGCGAACCAGTACCTGACGACGCAAAAGTAATGCTGCCAGGGTTGGCCTTTGCAAGCGCAATCAGTTCATTGAGTGTGTTGGCTTTCACGGCGGGATTGACGACAAACACGAGCGGGACGCGACCGACGATGGCAACCGGTGCAAAGCTCTTCTCCATATCGAACTGCGCCGACGCAGCCGAGAGCACACTGCTGATAGAGTGGCTGGTGAGCGCACCCATGAGCAGGGTGTAGCCATCCGGCTTTTCTTTCGCGACGATCGCAGCGCCCAGATTGCCGGTAGCTCCCGCGCGGTTGTCCACGATCACCGTTTGCCCTAAGGCTGTGGAGAGTTTTTGTGCCATTACGCGGCCAATCACGTCGGTCGCTCCTCCCGGCGGATACGGCACGATCAATCTGATTGGCTTGTCGGGATACTGCGCCTGAGCAACAGTCGCGACCAAGGCGAAAGCGACGCCCGCTGCACGAACAATCGACAACGAAAATAGATTCACAGCACAGCCCTTTCAGAGCAAAGTCATTGCAGCGAGTATCGCCGCAGCTGCTTCATCGATGCATGCTGCGATTCAGTTTATGCGTAGCGAGCACGGAGAATTGAACCGTGTCTTGGTGGTGCTCGCAAGAATGACACCTTGCAAGCGGCGGCCGTGCTCTGTCGCATATGCTTAACTCATGAAAGATTCCACACACTCTGGCGAAGCAACGCCTGTGACGCTCGCCTCGACGCCCGCCGCAACGGGCATGAACAAGGGCCTCACCAGCTACGGTGACGCCGGCTTTTCGCTGTTTCTGCGCAAGGCCTTCATCAAAGGCGCGGGCTTCACCGATTCTGCGCTGGATCGTCCGGTGATTGGCATCGCAAATACGGGTAGCGCCTATAACCCGTGCCACGGCAATATGCCGCAACTCATTGAGGCGGTGAAACGCGGCATCATGCTCGCAGGCGGGCTGCCGATGGATTTCCCGACGATTTCGCTGCACGAGAGTTTTGCCGCGCCGACCAGTATGTATCTGCGTAATCTGATGTCGATGGACACTGAGGAGATGATTCGGGCGCAGCCGATGGATGCGGTCGTGTTAATCGGTGGTTGCGACAAGACAGTGCCTGCACAGTTGATGGGCGCAGCGTCTGCGAATATTCCGTCCATCGTACTCATTACAGGATCAATGCTCACGGGGTCGCATCGTTCTGAGCGCGTTGGCGCCTGCACAGATTGCCGTCGTTACTGGGGCAAATATCGCGCCGACGAAGTGGATGCCGAAGAAATCGCGGAAGTGAACAACCAACTCGTCGCCAGCGTTGGCACATGTTCCGTAATGGGCACCGCGAGTACGATGGCGTGCATCGCTGAGGCGCTTGGCATGACGGTTCCCGGTGGCGCGTCGCCGCCCGCGGTGACGGCAGATCGTATTCGTGTGGCGGAGGACACCGGTACGCTGGCCGTGAAGATGGCGCATGAACGATTGACGATTGACAAGGTGCTTACGGCGAAGTCGATTGAAAACGCGATGCGCGTGTTGCTCGCGATTGGCGGATCGACGAACGGCATCGTGCATCTCACGGCGATTGCAGGCCGTCTGGGATTTGCCATTGATCTGAAAGCGCTTGATCGCATGGGACGCGATACCCCCGTGCTCCTCGATTTGAAGCCTTCTGGTCAGCACTATATGGAGGATTTTCATCATGCGGGCGGTATGGCGACGCTGCTTCGGGAATTGAAGCCGTTGCTGCACCTTGACGCGATGACCGTCTCGGGCCGCACGCTCGGTGAAGAGATTGACGCATCGGGGCCGGGCTTCAAACAGGATGTGGTGCGCAGCGCCGCGAACCCAATTTATCCGCAGGGTGGCATCGCCGTGCTGCAAGGCAATCTGGCACCGGGTGGCGCGATCATCAAACAGTCCGCGGCTGATCCGAAGCTCATGGAGCATGAGGGTCGTGCGGTTGTGTTCGAGAACGCGGCTGACCTGGCGATACGCATTGATCGCGATGACCTCGACGTCACCGCTGACGACATCATCGTGCTCAAAAACATCGGCCCGAAAGGTGCGCCGGGTATGCCCGAAGCGGGCTACATCCCAATTCCAAAGAAACTGGCGCGCGCGGGCGTGAAAGACATCGTGCGCATCTCCGACGGTCGCATGAGTGGCACCGCGTTCGGCACGATTGTTTTGCATGTGGTGCCGGAGTCGGCGATGGGTGGGCCGCTGGCGTACGTCCAGAACGGGGATCGCATTCGCTTGAGCGTGGCCAATCGGGAGATCGCTTTGCTGGTGAGTGACGAAGAGCTGGCACGTCGCGCTGCCGCAAACCCGGTCGTGATCCCTACTGCTGATCGCGGCTATCGCAAACTCTTTCTGCAAACCGTCACGCAGGCAGATCAAGGGGTCGATTTTGATTTTTTGCGCGGCACGGAAACACGTGGGGCGCTTCCGAAACTTTAGTGCGTAGTCGTAGAGTGCGCACTCTGCTGCACACCCTACAAAGTGGCGATCACATCGTACGAATAACCTTCAATCAATAAATTCTGAAACTAAATCATGGCCGCTTTACTCGATGCCCTCTACGCCCAAGCCGACGAATTTGTCCGTATTCGTCAGGATATTCACGAGAATCCGGAGCTTGCGTATGAAGAGTTTCGCACGTCCGACATCGTCGCCGAAAAGCTTGCCAGTTGGGGCTTCGCGGTGGAGCGTGGCATCGGCGGTACGGGTGTCGTTGGACAATTGAAGCGAGGTAGTGGCACGCGCCGCATTGGGCTGCGTGCCGATATGGATGCACTGCCGATTGTCGAAACCAACACCTTTGGATACGTCAGCCGGAAAATTGGCGTGATGCACGCCTGTGGTCATGACGGGCACACGGCGATGCTGCTGGCAGCGGCCCGCTATCTGGCGAAAGCTGGCAACTTTTCGGGCACTCTGAACTTGATATTTCAGCCAGCGGAGGAAGGCCAAGGCGGTGCCAAACGCATGATGGACGAGGGCCTGTTCAGCAAATACCCTTGCGACGCGATCTTTGCCATGCACAACGCACCAGGTGAGGCGCAGGGTACGTTTCATCTTCGCAGCGGTCCGACAATGGCGTCCGCCGAGAACGTCACCATCACGCTGCACGGGGTTGGCGGACACGGCGCATTCCCGCATCGTGCGACAGACCCGATCGTCGCAGCCGCGAGCATCGTTATGGCGCTGCAAACCGTTGTCTCGCGCAATGTCGACCCGCAGGCGACAGCGGTTGTCACAGTGGGTGCGCTTAACTCAGGCATTGCCAACAACGTAATCCCCGCCAGCGCGACGTTGAAGCTCAGTGTGCGCTCGCTGGATCGCGATGTCAGGAACACACTGGAGACGCGTATTTGTGCGCTGGTCCAAGCGCAGGCCGAGAGCTTTGGCGTGCGCGCCGAAATCGACTATCAGCGCAACTATCCAGTGCTGGTGAACTCCGAGGCTGAAACCGAGTTTGCCTATGGCGTAGCGCGGGATCTGGTGGGCGATACGAAGGTGGTTTACCCCGCGCCTGCACTCACCGGCAGCGAAGATTTCGCGTTCATGCTCGAAAAATTGCCTGGCTGCTATTTGTTCATTGGCAACGGTGACGGCGGCGTCGGAACCGACGGAAAGTTGACCAGCGCGTGTATGGTGCACAACCCCGGTTATAACTTTAACGACGCCAATATTGGGGTGGGCTCAGCGTACTGGGTGGCGTTGACGCAGCGGTATTTGCAGGCGGACGCGTAGCGCCATCCTGCAAACAGGTAGCGATCACTTCAGTAAATCAGGCGAGATCCAACGCGGCAACAGCAACGGAATCTCAGGGAAGATAATCAACAGCGCCAACACCATGAGCATCGGCACCAGCATGATCATCGTGTCTTTGATCGCGAACTTGAGCGGCACTTTTGCCACTGCGCACGAAATCATCAAACACATACCGTAGGGCGGTGTTACGAGGCCAAATGCGAGTGCCACGATGCCGATGATGGCGAACGATACCGGGTGCATACCCGACGCGGCAGCCATGGGCTGCAAGGTGGTGCCGACAATAATAATGGCCGGGATCGCGTCAAGAAAACAGCCCACGACCAGGAAAATGGCGGCAATCAAAAAGCCAGTACCCATAATGCCGAGATCCCATCCCTGCACACTTGACAACAGCGCTTTCGGGATTTGGTAGTAGGCAAGTAACCAGCCAAAAACCGACGCCGTGCCCACACAAAACAATGCTGCGCCTGAGAGCTTGCCGGTATCAACGATCGCAGTCCAAAGCTGTTTCAAACCCATTTCGCGGTAATAGAAAACCGATAGCGCCGCAGCGTAGAGCACCGCCACCGCAGCTGATTCCGTGGCGGTAAACCACCCCGCCAGAATGCCGCCCACGATGATGAGCGGGGTCATGAGCGCAGGGATGGACACGAACGTGGCTTTCACAATTTCCAGGAAATTGGAGCGCGGATACACCGGATAGTTGCGCCGTTTGGCGTAGGCATGAACAGTCGCCATTTGCGCTGCTCCGATCAGCAAGCCTGGAATCACGCCGGCCAGATACATCGCACCAATCGAGGTCGAGATCACGCCGCCCCAAACCACCATGAGGATAGACGGCGGAATGATCACCGAAAGCACGGCGGTCACGGCGGTAATAGCGATCGAGAACGACAGATCGTAGCCTTCTTTTACCTGCGCTTCTATGAAAATCTTTCCCTGACTTGCCGCATCTGCCGTCGCCGATCCCGAGATGCCCGCGAAGAAGGCGGACAGGATCACATTGATCTGCGCCAGTCCGCCGGGAAAATGCCCCACCAGCGCTCGCGACAAGCGCATCAGTCGAGCGGTAATGCCGCCGACATTCATCAGGTTTGCGGTGAGCAGAAAGAACGGCACCGCGAGCAAAATAAACGAGTTATACGACTTGAACATTTCGTTAAAAATCACCATCGGCGACAAGCGCGGCTCAATGATGAGTACCGGCAATGACGCTAGCGCCAGCGCGAATGCAACAGGAACCCGTGCCACCAGCAGCGCGAAAAACGACCCAAAAAGCACGAGCGACGCCATGCCGGACGAGAGTACGACCGCGCTGTTCATGCCTGGCGGTCCTTTTTCAGCACCACCCATGCGGCGCGATCATTGCGAAAGCGCTCGATCTGAAATACAAGCCAACTCACGCCCGTCACCGGCCATGCGATGAAGATGAGCCACATGGGAAGGTCAGCCAGCTCGGAGGTTTGATTCCAGCCGAAGCGGGTGAATTCGATGCCCCACCAGATCATGACGACGGTGAAGATGAGCGTCAGCGCATTCGATAGAAAACTGAGCATCAGGTTTTTACGGGGTGATAAATCGGGCCACACATCGACATCAAAGTGCAGCTTGTCGCGCACACCCACCATGGCGCCCAGCATCACCATCCAGATGAAGAAGAATCGACTCATCTCCTCGGTCCATATGTACGCAGGGATCAACTCCGTGAAGCGCGAAAAAATTTGCAGCGAAACCGGAATGATCAGTACGACGACGGTCACCGCCATGATCCAGATCAGCAATTGATACCAACGGTCAAGAAATTGGGTCACAGACAGATCTTTCTTAGAAGGGCCAGGCCGCGGCGAGCGCGTCGTTGCCTGCCCGGCAAGCACCGGAACGGAGAAGCGATGCCGTCATCAAGGCGGCATCAGTACTGCTCTCAGAATTGGGGATTACTTGATCGCGTTGATGCGAGCGAATATGGCCTCGGCGCCAATTTCTTTCGCGTAAGCCGCCATTACGGGATCGACTGCCTTTTGCATGGCAGCGCGATCCTTGAAGGGCACCAGAGTGAGCTTATTGGCCTTCGCGAGCGTGTCAAGTTTGGCCTGATCCTCGGCGGATTCAATCTGACGGCCGTAAACGCCGGCTTCTTTGCCAGCCTTAAGGATCGCTACCTGCAAGTCAGCCGGTAGCGCCTTGAAAGTTTTCGCCGAAAAGCAGATCGGCCGAATCGTGATGGCGTGTTGAGTGACGTTCAGGTATTTGCCGACCTCGTAGAACTTCATTGCCTCGACCCCCGCCGCTTCGTTCTCGCCCGCTTGAATAACGCCATTCTGAATAGCGTTGTAAACCTCGTTGTACGCGATAACCGTTGGCGCCATGCCTGCCGCCGTAAAGGTTCGACTCCAGATCGGGGCGCCTTGCACGCGGACTTTAAGGCCTTTCATTTCCGCCATGTTGGTGAACGGCTTGGTGGCGAAAATATTGCGCGTGCCGCCGCCGGCATAACCAATCAACATGACGTCGCCTTTCTGTGCGACTTCATCAGCAATCGGCTTCAACACATCCTGATCAAGTACTTTGTTCCAGTGCGCTAGGTCGCGAAACAGGAAGGGCGCGTCGATGAAGGGCGCGGCTTTGGAAAACGTCGACATGTGTGCGGGCGAGACGATGCCGTAGTCGACCGCCTTGCCCTGATTCATGTAGGCAAAATAGTCTTTTTCGAGGCCCAGTTCGCTATTGCGATGCAAGACGAAATTGATCGGCTTGCCATAGTTTTTTTTGACCAGCTCTTCAAACTTGAGCAGCGAACGATTGAACGCGTGATCGTCGGCGAACTGCACCGCGCCGTGCAAGGTGATCGGGGCCTGCGCGAGCGTTGGCCCGGCAAGCAACGCCATGAATATCGACAGCGCAAAACCGATGCGCCCAAGCTGCATACGTAACTTCATTGTGCCTCCTTATGGTTGAAAACTCTGCCCTTCCATCGCAAGTGGAAGTTGCACGGGTCGGACGTCGTACACCACGCCATCGCAGCGTTTCACAGTATCGAACCGTTGTCAATGCGGTCAACAGTATTCGTCCGGTTGGCACGGCGCAGAACACTAGAAACGGTACTGAGGTCGGGTTGTAGCTAGGTATATTTCTCTCGTCGCAGTCGGTGCGAAGTGGCTCGCGCTTGTTTGATGGCGGTCATCGTGTGCTTCGGATGTGCCTAACGTCTTGCGTTCACCGCATACTTCGCCAGGAATCGTTGCGCATCATCGAGCAGCGTCACCGCATCAATATTTTTTGCCCTCATTTCGGAGACCCATTCGCGCGCCACGCGCTGCGCGGCCCTTTGCCAGCGTGCATACTCTTTGGCTTCGAGGGTGATGAGTTTGTCACCACTGCCAAGTTCAGCCTCACGCGCGGCAATCGCCGATTGATCCCATGTTCTACCAATGAGCGCGCCTAACTCCATTCCAGAATTGCTATCAAGCAGCGTGCGCAGATCAGCGGTGAGCGCGTTGTATTTCGCCTCATTCATGGCGATCACGATCACGCTGGTGTAGAGCGCAGGTGAACCTTGTGGCATTTCAGTATGGAACTTCACGACCTCGTTGATCTTCGTTGAAGGCAGTGCCTCCCAAGTGATGAATAACCCATCAAGAATGCCCTTCGACAAGCCTTCCTGTAACGAGGTGAACGGTAACGACACCGGTGACGCACCGAGGGCAGCGAGCATTTTGTTGGCGACACGGTTGGGTGCCCGTATTTTTTCACCACGCAAATCTTCCAGCGTGCGAATCGGTTTCTTCACCATGTGAAGCAGTCCTGCATCGTGCGTGTGAACTGATAACAGCTTCACCCCTTTGAACTCGTCGATCAGATGCCTCTGCGAATATTCCCATATCGCGCGGCTCGCCTGTTCGCCGCTCTGCACCATCAACGGCAACTCAAACACTTCACTCTTCGGAAATCGTCCTGGCGTGTATCCCGGTAGTGTCCAGACAATGTCCGCGACGCCGTCCTTCGCTTGATCGAACAGTTGATTTGGCGCACCGCCTAACTGCATCGACGGATAAATTTGAAACTTGATGCGGCCCTTACTTGCAGCCTCGACGCGCTGCGTCCACGGCACCAGAATATTGGCATGCGCGTTCGAGGTTGGCGGAAAAAAATGGGAAATCTTCAGCGTCACTTCTTGCGCCAAAGCGTTGACTGATACGACAGCGACGAGCGTGATTCCCCATTTCCACAAGGGTTTCAGGGGCATAGCGCATTCGCTAGTTTGCATGGATGGCATCGCGGAACTGTCATAAGATTGCAGACCAAAATTCTCACACACGCAGCGTTTAACCCGCACGTTCGCTCTTATGTTCGACCGAGTATCTGAAGACATTCAAGCCATCCGTAGCAAAGACCCTGCGGCACGCGGCGCACTCGATATCTGGCTGTCTTACCCTGGTTTTCACGCCATTCGCTTTCACCGCATTGCTAATGCTTTGTGGCGCAGCGGCTTTAAGCGCACGGGTCGCTGGGTGTCGCATTGTTCCCGTTTTTTCACAGGCATCGAGATTCATCCCGGCGCATTCATCGGTCGCCGCGTGTTCATCGATCACGGCATGGGCATCGTCATCGGCGAGACGGCCGAAGTGCATGATGACTGCACGATCTATCAAGGCGTCACGCTGGGCGGTACGTCACTTGAGCGCGGTGCAAAAAGGCATCCCACCCTTGAGAAAGGCGTGATCGTGAGTGCGGGTGCAAAAGTGCTCGGCAGTTTTACCGTCGGCGAAGGCGCGAGCATTGGTTCCAATTCTGTGGTGCTCAAAGCGGTGCCGGCGGGCGCGACTGCGGTGGGTATTCCGGCGCGCATCATCACCAAAGAGACCAAGGAAGGCCGCGAAGCCACCGCAAAAAAAATCGGATTCTCGGCGTACGGAATATCCGCTGATCTTGACGATCCGCTGGTGCAGGCGATTCATAAGCTTCTCGATCACAGCGCACAGCAGGATGCTCGATTAAATGCCATTTGCGGGGCACTGGCGAAGCAGGGCGTGGATTGCGCGTCCCTGGGTGGGCCGGACGTTGACGCGCGTGCCATCGATAAATTACTCGACGCAGACTAAGACCTTGTCTGGACACAGGAGCGAGTCTGACATCGCGGTGTGTTTACCGACAGGTTCTAAGGGTTAACGCTGTCAAGAGTTCAACCACGCATAATTATTTCGTTCTCTATAGCGGAAACCTTGCATCGTCCCCGGTTTTTACGCCGTTAGAATAAATTAGCGGTGAAGCGGCCCGATGTGTGGGCAAAGCACACTGCCAAATTCAAGGAGGATTTATGCGACGAGTTGTAGCTTTGTTGGCGTGTGCCGTAACCGCGTTACTCGCGGTGGCATCAGGCGCGCAGAATATTTCGATAGCAACCGGTGGTACGGGTGGCGTTTACTACCCACTGGGGGGCGGCATGGCCGCTGCGTTGTCCAAATATGTACCCGGCTTGCAGGCTACGGCCGAGGTGACCGGCGGCTCGGTGGACAATCTTAAATTGATTGGCACTGGCAAGCCCTACATTGGCTTTTCAATGGCCGACGCGAGTCTTGATGCGTACAAGGGCGAAGACAAGTTCAAAGGCCATCCCGTACCGCTGCGCACATTGATGGTGTTGTATCCAAACCGCATGCACATTGTTACCGTCGACGGACGGGGTGTTAACACGATGGCTGATCTCAAAGGTAAACGCGTGTCGACCGGCTCACCTGGTAGCGCCACCGAAGTTATGGCGTTTCGTGTGCTCGAAGCCGCCGGGTTGGACAAAGATCGTGACGTGAAGCGTGAGCGACTCGGTGTTGCCGAATCCGTCAACGCCATCAAGGACGGGAAGATTGACGCGTTCTTCTGGGTGGGCGGCTTGCCAACCGCAGGCGTGACCGATCTCGCCAACACGCCGAACACAAAATTGAAGCTGATTGACCATTCCAATCTGGTTGCGGCGATGAACAAAAAATATGGCAATCTCTATGTTGAGGATGTCATTCCAAAAAGCGCTTATCACGGCATGGAGTCGGACAACAAGCAAGCCACCGTAATGAATATTCTGGTCACCAATCAAAGCATGGATGACAAGACGGCTTACAACATAGTGAAGACGCTTTTTGAAAAACGCGACGACCTCATCGCTGTGCACAAAGAGGCGGTGAATTTCAAACTTGAGAACCAGAAAACGTCAGCTTCGCCGATTCCGTTTCATCCAGGCGCGTTGAAGTACTTCGCAGAAAAAGGCGTCAAGATGAACTGATGCCGAATCGCACTGGTCGCCGTCGCGGATGTCGCGTCAATGGCGACCAGCCGTCTGCTGATAATTTTTGATGCGCATTAGACGCATATGCAGAGAACGTACTGAATGGGGAGGTCACGAGCGTCATGAGTGAAGCTATCGGAAACGGGGCGCCGGAAGTGGCGGTTGTGAGTGATGAAGCGCTGCGCAAAGCAGAGCTGTATGTCGAGGAGGAAGAAGGTGCCGCCAATCACATTAAGGGTTGGCTAGGCGCCTTTCTGACCATCGTCGCAGTGGTGATGTCGCTGTTCCATCTCTACACCGCCTATGCGATTGTGCCAACGCAAACGCTGCGTCCGGTTCACGTTGCGTTCGTGTTGTTTTTGACCTTTTTGATGTTCCCGATTGCTGCGCGGTTTCGACATCGCATCATGTGGTGGGACTGGATTGCGGCGCTGCTGGCCATCGCCATCGTCGTGTACCTGATTCAGGGCGGTGACGACTTCACCGACCGCAACACTACGCCGAACGCGTGGGACATCTTTTTCGGCGCTTCGCTCGTTTTGCTGGTGATGGAGGCCATGCGTCGCACCACGGGCTGGATCATGCCAATTGTGACTTCTGTTTTCATCGTGTATGCGTTGAGCGGGCCGTATCTGCCCGCACCGTGGACGCACAAGGGTTACGAAGTCGGTCGTCTGATCGGCGTGATGTATATGACGCTGGAAGGCATCTTCGGCGTCGCCGTCGATGTGTCGTCATCGCTCATCATCCTGTTCACGATTTTCGGCGCGTTCCTCCAGTACTCGGGGGCTGGCAAGTTCTACATTGACTTTTCGTTCGCCGCCATGGGCGGTAAAGCCACCGGTGCCGGGCGCACCGTGGTGCTCGCATCGTTTTTGCTCGGCGGTCCGTCCGGCTCCGGCGTCGCAACCACCGTCACGCTCGGTGCGGTTGCTTATCCGATGCTTGCCAAAGCGGGGTACGAAAAAAATGCAGCAGGTGGTCTACTGGCTGCGGGCGGTTTGGGCGCGATCATTTCGCCGCCGGTGCTGGGCGCGGCAGCGTTTCTGATTGCCGAGTTCTTGAAGATTTCGTATCTTGATGTGCTGCTCATGGCGTGCATCCCGACGCTGTTGTTCTACCTCGCGTTGTTCCTGATGGTCGAGATCGACGCGCGCAAATATGGCATGGGCAAAACGGTGATCGAGAAAGCCGACACCGTGTGGAACCTCACGCGAAAGTACTGGTTTCACTTCCTGTCGCTGGTGTCCATCATCTTCTTCATGATGTGGGGTTTTTCGCCCGTCTTGTCGGTGTTCTGGGCGACCGTGGTGTCGTTCTTTACGAGCTTTCTGCGTCGCGATACCGCGTTGATTCCTTATGAGTTTTTCACCGGAGCCATCCCACGCATTAAAGGGTTGTTTACTTCGCCATTAATTAAGGCGCTGGAAGGTGGCTCGGTCGGCGTGCTAAACGTCGCGGCCACGTGCGCTGGAGCAGGCATCATCGTGGGTGTCGTTACCTTGACCGGACTCGGGCTCAAATTCAGCACTATCGTCATCGACTATGCCGGTGGCTCGCTGCTGCTCACGGCTGTTTACACATCGTTGGTCGTGTGGATCGTTGGGCTCGCGGTGCCGGTCACCGCGTCCTACATCATCTGCGCCGTGATTGCAGCACCCGCCTTGATCAAGCTCGGCGTGCCTGATTTCGCGGCGCACATGTTCATCTTCTATTACGCGGTGTTATCAGAAGTGTCGCCGCCGACCGCTTTGTCGCCGTTCGCAGCTGCCGCGATCACCGGCGGTGACCCGTACAAAACGACGTTGCAATGCTGGAAGTACACCGTGCCAGCATTTTTGGTGCCATTCATGTTTGTGCTCGACCCGAGTGGGCAAGGCCTCTTGTTGATGGGGTCTACTAAAGCGCTGGCTGCCGCCAACTGGTGGTCGATCGCCGAGGTCACGCTGACGGCCGTGGTCGGTATCGCGGCGCTTGCCGGCGGCTTCCAGGGCTGGGCGTTGATCCGCACCAATTTGATCGAGCGCGTGATGCTGATCGTTGCCGGATTTGCGCTGGTGTATCCGACGGTCACGGCTGACCTGATCGGCTTTGGTCTGGCGGTGGTGGTCATCGTGATGCAGGTCCTGCGTCGGCGCTCGGGATTAGTCCCAGCCTCCTGAGTGCTGCAACGTGAGTAGCGGGATAGCAGCGGTGGCATCAATGCACGACGCGCCTATCCCTTACATGCAGCGCATCCGCGACTATTATCAGGCGTTAGGCTATGGCGCGCCGTACGAGTGGGCGCAGTATGTCGACGTGCCTTTTCATGCGCTCGACAAACCACTTGACGAATGCCGCGTGGCGCTTATCACCACGGCCGCACCGTATCAACCGGACAAGGGCGATCAAGGGCCGGGCGCACCGTACAACGCGAACGCCAAGTTCTACGGCGTTTACTCCGGCGACAGTGCGCTGGATCATGATCTGCGCATCTCGCACGTTGCCATCGACCGCGACCACACCACCGCTGAAGATCCGGGCAGCTACTTTCCGCTGCCCGCGCTTCGTAACAGCGCAGCCGACGGTCGCATTGGTTGCATCGCCGCGCGGTTTCACGGCGCGCCGACGAATCGAAGCCAGCGCGCTACGCTCGACGCTGATTGCCCGGAAATTGTGGCTCGCTGCAAGGCCGATGGGGTGGATGCCGCGATCCTCGTGCCCAATTGCCCGGTCTGCCATCAGACGGTGAGCCTCGCCGCGCGCGCTCTGGAGGAAAACGGCATCGCGACCGTCATCATGGGTTGCGCGAAAGACATCGTCGAACACGTCGGCGTGCCGCGTTTGCTGTTCTCGGATTTTCCGCTGGGTAATGCTGCGGGACTCCCAAACGACAAAGCTTCGCAGGCCTTTACGCTTGAGCTCGCGCTACGTCTTCTCGAAGATTCGACGGTCCCGCGCACGACAGTCCAGTCGCCACAGGTCTGGAATGGACGCCACGACTGGAAGCTTGACTACAGCAATGTTGCGCGGCTGACGCCTGTCGAAATCGCACGACGACGCGCAGAATTTGACGCTGGAAAAGCCGACGCGAAACGCGTTCGCGACAGCACTGGCGATCGCCAGAACGGGTGACATCAGTCATGCGGGCAACCCCTTTTCAGATTGGTACGTGTCCAAGAAGCCAGCGTCAGATTAGATTGATTTGGAATAAGAAAACGTCAACAGCACAGGGTTAACGTGTGCAACGCAACATAAAATTGAGAGAATTCAATCTCTCGCAAGAAAATCTGTTGTGGACATGACCGTAAATCCCGCTATTCCCGAAGCCGTCGCCAATGCCGGTGGCCCCATCGAAGCCGACGCCGTCATCATTGGTGCAGGCCCCGTCGGCCTGTTTCAGGTGTTTGAACTGGGCCTGCTGGAGATCAAGGCGCACGTGATCGATTCGCTGGTGCAGGCGGGCGGACAGCCAATTGAACTGTATCCCGACAAACCGATCTACGACATTCCGGCCATTCCCGTGTGTACCGGGCAAGAGTTGACGACGAATTTGCTCAAGCAATGTGAGCCGTTTAAACCAACTTTTCATCTGGCTCAGGAAGTGGCGCATCTGGCGAAGCGCGAAGATGGTCGCTTTGATATTGAAACCTCCATTGGCACGCGCTTCATCAGCAAAACGGTGTTCATCGCGGGTGGCGTCGGTTCGTTCCAGCCGCGCAAGCCGAAGGTCGAGGGCATCACTCAGTTTGAAGAGAACGGTCAGCTCGCGTACCGTGTTCGCGAACCGCAAAAGTACGCAGGCAAGAATGTGGTGATCCTCGGCGGTGGCGATTCCGCGCTCGACTGGGCGCTGGCGCTGCAACCCGTCGCCGACTCGGTCACATTGATTCACCGCCGCGACGAGTTTCGCGCCGCGCCCGCCAGCGTCGCCAAGATGAAGGCGCTGTGTGAGGTGCACGAGATGATGCTCATCATCGGGCAGATCACCGGATTTGAGGCCGAAGCCGGCGTACTGAAAGAAGTGAAAGTGACGAGTCTGGACGCGGTGACGCGTCGTTTGCCGCTCGACAATCTACTGGCGTTCTTTGGTTTGTCGCCACGCCTCGGTCCGATCGCCGAGTGGGGCCTGGAGATCGAGCGCCGCCAGGTGAAAGTGGATACCGAAAAGTTTGAGACCAGCATCCCCGGCATCTTTGCAGTAGGCGATATCAACACCTATCCCGGCAAGAAAAAACTCATCCTT